>JAEEQV010000023.1:0-14310 GCA_016285445.1 Bacteroidales bacterium | reverse complement strand
GTGAACTCCTCTTGTGAGTTTTTTGAGATTTTACTGATGGTCTCATAATTGTTGACGATCATTTGCTGGCTCTTATTTTGGGGCTTCAACTGTTTGCGAAGCATGTCTTTGGCAATCCGCCGTGTTGTTGAAGCACCTTCCATTTGACTGGATGCTATGGCCTCTTCCATGATGGAGCTAACCAGATAGTAACTTTTATCGGTGGAAGGGATAATGTTTTGGGTGCCAAGACTGCCACCCAAATTCATGTCAAAATCATGAAGCAATGCCAGCATGTATTTCGTGATTGTAAAGTGAAAAGTGTGCTTGCCAAACCGAATATGCTGAGCGTTCAAGCCACGTTGGGTTTTTACGGCCTGCCATAACACTTCCTTGTCAATGTCTTTTGGGCCCAAGTATTTTACTTTGTCCCAATATAGATACTCGCTGCTGATTTTCTGAAACACAGGTTGAAAATCAGGATTATATAGCATTTGCAGGGCATCTGCAAGCTTCTCGGAATTCATTTTTGGAGTTGGCTCAAGCTTCATTGTTCTATTTTTTTATCCTAGCAAAGATACAATATTTCCCCAAATAGAGGAAAATTTCCTTAAATTTCCCATCTTTTCCTATTTTTTTTCATTATTCACAATTATTTTTAGTATTTTTGTAATCTAATGGAGATATATTAATGAATTACCAACGTTTAGGCGACTATATCAGAGAAGTGAATGTCCGTAACCGCGATTTGAAGGTTACGAACTTGTTGGGGTTGAGCATTGAGAAGAGATTCATTACTTCCATTGCCAACACCATTGGCACTGATATGTCAGTATACAAATTTCCTATATTTGCAAAAGTATAAATGTAATGTAAAAACAAGAAACAGAAAGATTGGAATTAACATATTGCACTTTAGATTTTTATCTCTATTCTGAAAAATCGCCAATTTAAAGTCTCGGAGAGAAGTCGATTGAAGTTCACGCTTGGCGTGAATTGCTTCGTGCTTATCCGAGACAGGTGTTTGGCGATACCTTCAGAATAATAAGCAACAGAACGAACAATTGACGCCTTTTTTATGGGAATACGCAAAATCACCGAACCACATATAGGAAACATTATAAAAAAAGAACTTCGACAACAAGGACGGAGCATTACGTGGCTTGCATCGCAGATAAATTGTAGCCGAGAGAATCTCTACAAAATTTTTCGTCGAAATTGGATTCACACAGATATGCTTCTTCGCATTAGCAACGCCCTCGATTATGATTTCTTCAAGGTTTACTCTGACTATAGAAAACAACAATCTGTGAACTAAAAATCCAATTTGTTGGTACAAATAGTTACGGATATTTAGATTGATGGTTACAGCTATGATATGGATAATATTAAAAACAATAGTTTCCTTTACACATAAATTTAACGTATAAAACAATGAAACGATTACTTAAAAATCTTTTGCTATTTGGAATGGCAGTAGCAATATGTGTTGCCTGTGGCAATGAGCCCGAAGTAACCAAACGTGAAAATGACACAAATGACACAAATACTACGTTGGAACTTTCCAAGACAGAATTAAATTTTTCAAATCAAGCGGCGGCTACAACCGTATTGGTGACAGTTTCTGGATTTTGGGTTGCAGAAACACCTGCAGACTGGGTTTCGCTTTCGACGTATGCGGGAAATAGTTCGGGTGAATTGACAATTTCTGTAACTCCAAACGCAAGAAATTCATCACGCGAATCGTATGTAAAAATTAGCGCATCATCTTATGAAAAAATTATAACAATCTCGCAACATGGAACTATTGCTATTGAAAATGGCGCAATTAAGGCCGTTTTCTCAGTTTCTAATCATAGTAACGTGTATTTTTCGCAGGGCAATTTGCAATATCAAGCAAGTACCAACACATGGCGTTTTGCGGAATACCAGTACGATATGATAGCCTTGGATAATTCCAACATTTCAAGTTCGTATAGTGGTTGGATAGATTTATTTGGTTGGGGGACTTCTGGTTGGAACAGCGGAGCAAATGCATATCAACCATATAGTACAAGTATGGATTACCGAGATTATTATCCTGGTGGCATGTATTACAACTACTTAATAGATGGTTTTGCCAATGCAGATTGGGGAATATATAATCAAATTTCCAATGGAAGTAACCAAATAGGGATGTGGCGTACGCTAACAAATTATGAATGGCAATATGTTATTTATGAGAGAAAAGACGCGGATCTCTTAAAAGGTGTGGCAACAATTAACGGGATAAACGGCTTAGTTCTATTGCCAGACGACTGGAAGTTCCCTGATGATATTGCATTTACAAGTGGAATTGCTAATGATTTTGGTAGCACGTTTTATGCTACAATAAATAATTATTCTTGGTCGGAATGGAGCAAGATGGAAACCAACGGGGCCGTGTTTTTCCCAGCTTCTGGCAAGCGTCAAGGTACCAATGTAGACGAGATAGGTATCTATGGCAATTATTGGTCAAGTTCGCCTTGCGACGACAGTGGTATCGACTGTCTGTGCTTTAACAGCAGTGGAATTGCTGTAGGGCGTGGATTCCGAGGTAACGCTATGTCTGTTCGCCTCGTCCAAGATGTAAAATAAAAAGTGGGGAAATAATACCAAAGGAGTTTCTGCAAGATTGTTTCTTTAAATTTGCGTAAAGCGAATTGCAAAACGTTAAGAATCAACGGAATAAAGTGCAGAAAGAATTAACATCTCTATAATGTTTACAAAACAATGATGTAGCCCATCAGCTCTTTTAGCGAAATGCTGTTGATTTTTAGTTGAGTTAGTCAGTCTTGAACTTTTTTTGTTAGTTTTTCTCTTGAAAGGAAAAGTAAATTTTATCAACCTACTATTCCTTACGGCACAACATAATGTAAGCAATTCCGTTTCCCCCCTTTCGGGCTCTTTTTCTTTCATTAGATAACAAATGAGCGATGTAACTATAGTCAATCGTTGAGTTTGTAGAAACGATTTAGTCATATTGATAAGTTCAACAACCTTATTTTTAGGATTCATCTTAATACAAATTCATAGCTTTTTTCGTATATTTGTAGTGTAAAAACATCACTGCGAATACGAAAAGACAGTTATGAATATGGCGGGAATGGAGAAAATAATAACAATAGTCAAATGAATAGAATATCATATAATCTTTGGATGAAAAACAAATAAATATGAAAACACACCATTCCATACAACCTAATGTTTTACGACTATTATATGCACATTCTGGAAATTGCTGCGCTTTTGAGGGTTGTCATAGTCCTATTTTTGAAGATGATGGAACGTTGACAGGTGAGTGTTGTCACATAGAAGCAAATTCACCCAATGGACCACGATATAACGAAAAACAAACTAATGAAGAAAGAAATGGATACGATAACTTAGTATTAATGTGCGCAAGGCATCATAAGATAATAGACAGTCGTTCAGAACAATATACTGTGGAAAAAATAAAAGCCCTAAAACAAGTGCATGAAAACAAGTATACTGTGCAGCAACTGGAAGCGACTGACATAATGATAAAACAATTACAGATAGAATCAGAGAAATACTGGTCGTCATTAAGAGCGATAGAGCAAACAGATGATACTGGTTTTAAAATGGAGTTAGGAGAAAACGACCTTTGTTCTTTAATGAAGGACATCAAAGAAATATATGAAGGATTACAGAGTTCTATTGACATTGTAACAGAATCTTCATGGAAATTACAAGATGATTTAAAAACAGAATGTGAAAAATGCGGCATTGATTATAGTATCTTTGATAAGATCCCATATTATAACAATAGTTTATTTAATAGAGATTGGGAAATTATAAACCTTTCATTCCCTAATCATATGACACTGCTAAAAAACCGATACTTACAATTATGTGTGAACTTATTGGAAAAACTAGTCATTTATAATCAAGAGTATTTAAATATACTGAATGTGTATAAAAAAGAGCTGACCCTTTCACACAAATCTGCATACTATATTGATTAATATTACACTTTACTTTGAGCGAGAAAAGATATGACTTGGAAAGAATATGAATCTTTAGTTTTTGAAGAATGTCTACGTGTATTTCATCATTGTGAAATACAACAAAATGTTTATGTTGATGGCTTATTTTCAAAACGGAAAAGGCAAATTGATATTCAAGTACGTAACGAGGAAGGGAATTTACTAATATTTGATGCAAAAAAGTTCAACGAGAAAGTAGATGTAAAAACAGTAGAATCTTTTATTGGAATGGTAAAAGATGTTGGTGCTGATAAAGGAATAATTGTTTCTGAGAAAGGTTTTTCAAAAACTGCAATAAATCGAGCACATTATGGAGAAAACAACATTGAAGTTGATATTTTGAATTTGTATGAATTAAGTAGGTTTCAATCCGAATGGGCAATTCCTTATGCGGGGAAGTATGGCGTTGTGGCTCTTGCTCCATTTTGTTGGATTATTGATGGGACACGAAGAGATCACATGGTTACAACGATGTATAGGAGAGGATTCACATTTGAAGAGGCTACTCTGAATAAAGAATGGGCATACGTTAATTTTTGGGAAAAAGATTCTGATATAGGCACGATGGATGAATTGGTGGCTTGGCAAAATGCTAATTTGTTAGATGCAGATAAAGATGGGATAATACAAGAGAGTTGCTCCGATTCTATTAGAATAAGAATGTTCAAATCAAAGAAATACCCATGCTGTGAAATAACCTTGTTTAGAGAATTCGATGGTTTTATTCTCTTTATTGTACTATTTAGCCCAGACAATATGATTAGCAAGAATGTTGAAAAGATGAAGTCCTTTTTATTACAAGCCCTTCCTTTGAATGTAGTACAACAAAATTAGTGAGATATGGGAATAATTATCTACTTTTACAACGTTCTTTTGAAGGATGCTTTTTTTAAAATTACATTCTTTGCTTTGGGCAAGAATGGGGAAATAAAGATACTATGACCGACAAATATTTAAACTTTGACGAATACATAAAAAGTCTTGACGGAGAGTATAGTAAGGAGGAATTGGACGAGATGAGGGAAATATACCACGAAGAAGTACGTAAAGGTAACGTAGATTGGCGTGAATATGTGACCTACAAAAGGCTTGATGTCCACCCAAATCCAGAAGAAGCGAAAATGGGAAGACCAATATAAATTAACAACTAAACCTATTTCAACGAAAGCAAGTTAGATATTCTTCTTTTTGCAAATAATATCTTTTAATTTAAAAGCATTTTTACGAAATCAATTAAAAACTAAAACAAATTACGTGTTTTTCGTATAAAAATATAATTGAATAATATATATTTTTGTTTCGTCAAAATGTAGGACGAATGGAACCGATAAAACACGAATGTGGTATAGCAGTGGTACGGCTTCGAAAGCCTTTGGAATACTATCATCGGAAGTACGGAACGTGGATGTACGGTCTGAATAAACTCTATCTTCTGATGGAAAAACAACACAATCGCGGGCAGGAAGGTGCCGGCGTGGCGTGCGTAAAACAGAACATGAATCCAGGCGAGGAGTTTATGTTTCGTGAACGTGCCGAAGGAACCAACGCCATCACCGAGGTGTTTGCACAAATCCATGCTAACTACGAGAAACTTACCGACTTGCAATTGAACGACCCGCTGTTTGCGGCAAACTCGTTGCCTTTTGCTGGAAATTCTTACATAGGCCATCTGCGCTACAGCACCACAGGACGGTCGGGCATCTCATACGTCCATCCGTTTATGCGTCGAAGCAACTGGAAATCGAAAAATTTGGCAGTGTGCGGAAACTTCAATTTCACCAATGTTGACGAGGTGTTTGAAATGATGTACCAATCGGGGCAACATCCTCGCCGCTATGCTGACACATTCATCTTGCTCGAACAACTCGGTCACCGACTCGACAGAGAGGTGGAACGGGTATATCAGTCCATCAACAAGAAAAATAAGAACGGACTGAAAATCAATGAAGAAATAGAAACAAATATAAAAATCGAGAACGTATTAAAGTCAACTGTAAAACATTGGGACGGCGGTTTCGTCATCTGTGGACTTACGGGCAGTGGCGAAACGTTTGTTGTTCGTGACCCATGGGGAATCCGTCCTGCATATTATTATGTTGACGATGAAATCGTGGTAGTCGCTTCGGAACGACCTGTCATCCAGACGGTTATGAATGTGGAATCAAGTTCCGTACACGAGGTGAATCCGGGCGAGGCCATCATTGTAAAGCAGGATGCGTCAATTGAGACTTCGCAGATTGTCCGTCCGAAGAAAAAACAGGCGTGCTCGTTCGAACGGATTTATTTCTCGCGTGGTAGCGATTCCGACATTTACAAGGAACGCAAGAAATTGGGCGAAAACCTTGTCCCTGCCGTTCTCAAAGCCGTCGATAACGATATTGACAATACCGTGTTCTCATTCATTCCAAATACCGCCGAAGTTGCATTCTACGGTATGTTGGAAGGATTTGAAAAGTATCTGAACACGCTCAAGGAACAGGAAATCATCCGCAAAGGCAACAAAATTTCGTCGGAGGAATTGCATCGCATTCTTTCCCGTCGCATTCGGTTTGAGAAAGTGGCGATAAAAGACATAAAACTGCGCACGTTCATCTCGGAAAGCAACACGCGCAACGATTTGGCAACGCACGTGTACGACGTGACATACGGCAGTCTTGTGCCCTACAAGGACAATCTTGTGGTGATTGACGACAGCATTGTTCGCGGAACAACGCTCAAACAGAGCATTATCCGTATGCTCGACCGTCTGCACCCGAAAAAGATTGTGATTGTGTCGTCGTCGCCGCAAATCCGCTACCCCGACTGCTACGGCATCGATATGTCGCGCATGGGCGAATTTATTGCGTTCAAGGCGGCAATTGCACTGCTTCAGGAGAAAAATATGCAGTCTGTCATTCAGGAAACCTACGAAAAGGCGAAAAAACAGCAGAATTTGCCGAAGGAACAAATTGTGAATTATGTGAAAGACATTTACAAACCGTTCACCGACGAGCAAATTTCCGACAAAATAGCCGAATTACTCACGCCAAGTTACGTGACGACGAAAATCAGCATCGTTTATCAGAAGACCAACGGGCTTCACGATGCATGCAAGGGCTATTCGGGCGACTGGTATTTTACGGGAAATTATCCCACGCCGGGCGGAAACAAATTAGTAAACAACGCGTTCATAAATTTCGTTGAAGGAAACGATGATTTACGCGCATTAAAGTAACTTTGCGTTCAGAACGAGCTCGTCATTTCGAGCGAAGCGAGAAAACTATTGAATAAAGAAGAATTAAAAATAAAGATATGTCATTACAAGCGAAGATAGTATTGGAAAACGGAATGGAGTTCGTTGGAAAATCGTTCGGTTTCCCGAAATCGACTGCTGGCGAAGTGGTGTTTAATACGGCAATGACGGGGTATCCCGAAAGTTTGACCGACCCGTCATACAAAGGTCAGATTTTGGTTTCAACCTACCCTTTAATTGGAAACTACGGTGTTCCGAATCATTTGAGTGAAAATGGTTTGCCCACGACGTTCGAGAGCGACGGCATTCAGATTGCCGCCTTGGTCGTTTCCGATTATTCGTTTGAACATAGCCACTGGAACGCCGAGAAAAGTTTGGCTCAATGGCTTGAGGAAAATCAAATTCCTGGCATTTACGGAATCGACACGCGTGAGTTGACAAAAGTTTTGCGCGAATCGGGCTGTATGTTGGGAAAAATTGTAATCAACGACGAAGATGTGGCGTGGTACGACCCCAACAAAGACAATCTTGTTGACCAAGTGAGCATAAAGGAAAAACAAGTGTACGGCACTGGAAAAAATAAGATTATGCTTGTTGACTGTGGCGTGAAAGCCAACATAATCCGTAGTTTGCTCAAATACGACACGACGGTAATTCGTGTGCCTTGGAACTACGATTTCACTCACGACGAATACGATGGTTTGTTTATATCGAACGGTCCCGGCGACCCGTCGCTGTGCGAGGAAACCATTGCTCACATAAAGACTGCAATCAACGGTGACAAACCGATTTTCGGCATTTGTCTGGGAAGCCAGCTGCTTGGAATTGCTTCGGGAGCGACGACATATAAATTGAAATACGGACACCGAAGCCATAACCAACCTGTACAGGAATTTGGCACAAACAAGTGTTACATAACTTCACAAAATCATGGTTTTGCCGTTGACCATTCAAAACTGACAAACGACTGGGAACCATATTTTCTGAATTTGAACGACGGCACTTGCGAAGGAATCAAACACAAGACAAAACCTATATTCGCAACGCAGTTCCACCCCGAAGCAAACGGCGGTCCGACCGACACTCGCTTCCTATTTGAGAAATTCATCGCTGTAGTCGAACAACATAAACACAACAAATAATCCACATTATGAAAAACGATATACAAAAAGTTATAGTTTTAGGTTCTGGAGCGTTAAAAATCGGCGAAGCCGGCGAGTTCGACTATTCTGGCTCGCAAGCCTTGAAAGCATTGCGTGAGGAAGGAATCGAGACCATTCTTATCAACCCGAATATCGCCACCGTACAAACGTCGGAAGGCATTGCCGACAAAATTTATTTCTTGCCCGTAACGCCAGAATTTGTGGAACGTGTCATTCAAAAGGAACGTCCGCAGGGTATTTTGCTGGCTTTTGGCGGACAAACCGCATTGAACTGTGGAACAGCGTTGTACGACAACGGTGTGTTTGAAAAATATGGCGTACAAGTTTTGGGTACACCCGTTCAAGCCATTAAAAACACCGAAGACCGAGATTTGTTCATTCAGAAATTGAACGAAATCAATGTAAAAACTGCTCGAAGCGAAGCAGTGGAATCGGTTGAAGAGGCAGTGAAAGCCGTAGAAAAACTCGGATTTCCTGTAATTGTTCGTGCTGCATACGCATTGGGCGGACTTGGAAGTGGTTTCTGTTCCAATGTAGATGAATTGAAAAAGTTGTGCGAAACGGCTTTTGCATATTCTTCGCAAGTACTTGTGGAAGAATCACTTAAAGGTTGGAAGGAAGTTGAATACGAAGTTGTCCGCGACTGTTACGACAACTGTATTACGGTTTGTAATATGGAAAACTTCGACCCGCTGGGAATCCACACAGGCGAAAGTATTGTGGTTGCCCCGTCGCAGACGCTTTCCAATGCAGAATACCACAAATTGCGTGAACTTGCAATCAAGATTGTTCGTCATATAGGAATTGTGGGCGAATGTAACGTGCAGTACGCACTTGACCCTAATTCCGAAGATTATCGTGTGATTGAGGTAAATGCCCGTTTGAGTCGTTCTTCGGCATTGGCATCGAAGGCAACGGGTTATCCGCTTGCGTTCGTGGCCGCAAAACTCGGATTAGGCTACGGTCTTTTCGAACTTAAAAACTCTGTAACAAAGACAACGAGCGCGTTTTTCGAACCTGCTCTCGATTATATTGTGTGCAAAATCCCTCGCTGGGATTTGGGGAAATTCGCCGGCGTGTCAAAGGAAATCGGTTCGTCGATGAAATCGGTGGGCGAAATTATGGCAATTGGCCGCACGTTCGAGGAGGTTATTCAGAAAGGTTTGCGTATGATTGGCCAAGGAATGCACGGTTTTGTGGCAAACCACGACATTGCATTCGACGACCTTGACCACGAACTGCAAAAACCGACGGATATGCGTATTTTCGCCATCAACATTGCGTTGACAAAAGGCTATTCGGTTGACAAAATCCACGAACTTACCAAGATTGACAAATGGTTCCTCGAAAAGTTGAAGAACATTGCTGCCATTCAAACAAAACTATCACAATACGATACGTTACAAAACGTTCCCGTTGACTTGCTTCGTGAGGCGAAAATCCGTGGCTTCTCCGATTTCCAGATTGCCCGTCTTGTCCTCAACTCAAGCGACAACGCTATGGAAGACAATATCGACGCTGTGCGTAAATTCCGTAAATCGCACGGAATTGTCCCTGTAGTAAAGCAAATCGACACGCTTGCCGCAGAATATCCTGCACAAACGAATTATCTATATCTCACCTATTCGGGTGAAACTCACGACATTGCATTCCAAGATGACAAGAAATCGGTGATAGTGCTTGGCTCGGGTGCTTACCGCATCGGTTCGTCGGTTGAATTCGACTGGTGCGGCATCAATGCCTTGAATACCATCAAGAAAGAGGGCTATCGCTCTGTAATGATAAACTATAACCCCGAAACGGTCTCAACCGACTACGATTCGTGCGACCGTCTGTATTTCGACGAACTTACGCTTGAGCGCGTGCTCGACATCTGCGATTTGGAAGCGCCACACGGATTGGTCATCTCTACTGGTGGTCAGATTCCAAACAACCTGGCTATGCGTTTGTATCATCAGAATGTTCCGATTTTGGGAACTTCGCCTGTCAACATTGACCGTGCCGAAGACCGTCATAAATTCTCCGAAATGTGCGACGAACTTGGCATAGACCAGCCTCGCTGGCGAGAATTGACAAGCATGGACGATATTTTTGAATTTGTTGACGAAGTAGGCTTCCCTGTTTTGATTCGTCCGTCTTACGTGCTTTCGGGCGCAGCAATGAACGTGGTTTCGAACAAGGAGGAAATGGAACATTTTCTCACGTTGGCGACAAAAGTGTCGAAACAACATCCTGTTGTTGTAACGCAGTTTATTGAGCAAGCGAAAGAAATTGAGATTGATGCTGTTGCACAAAATGGCGAGGTGTTGAGTTACGCAATTTCCGAACACGTGGAATTTGCCGGCGTACACTCTGGCGATGCCACAATGACGTTCCCGCCACAAAAATTGTATTTGGAAACGGTTCGTCGTATAAAGAAAATCAGCCGTGCCATAGCCAAGAGTCTGGAGATTTCGGGTCCGTTCAACATTCAATTTTTGGCAAAGGACAACGATATTAAGGTGATAGAATGTAACCTTCGTGCTTCCCGAAGTTTTCCGTTTGTGTCTAAAGTATTGAAGACCAATTTTATAGAACAAGCCACTCAAGTTATGCTTGGCGGCAAAGTCACCAAGTTCGACAAATCGCTCTTCGACCTTGATTACGTTGGTATCAAGGCGCCGCAGTTCAGTTTTGCCCGTTTGGCTAAGGCTGATCCTGTTTTGGGCGTTGATATGTCGTCAACGGGTGAAGTTGGTTGCATTGGCGACAATTTCTATGAGGCTATTCTAAAATCAATGCTTTCGGTTGGTTACACCATTCCGAAACAGAACATATTCCTAAGTACGGGACCTACCAAGAGCAAGCTGGAACTGTTGGAGCCATGCCGTCTGCTTGTGAAAAAAGGATATTCGTTGTACGGAACGAAAGGTACTGTGGAATTTTTGCGTGAGCATGGCGTGGAAGCTACCACAATGCACTGGCCAGACGAGAATTTGCAACCGAATGTGATGGATTTCATCAGACAAAAACATTTCGATTTGGTTATCAATGTTCCGAAAAACCACAGCAAATCAGAGTTGGACAACGATTATTCCATTCGCCGTGGCGCTATCGACTACAACATTCCATTGTTGACGAATGCTCGCCTCGCAAATGCCTTTATCACAGCATTTTGCAACCTTTCGATGGACGAATTGGAAATCAAGAGCTGGAACGAGTATTGATAGGAATCTAACAATCTGCTCAAATAGAATACGGTTTTCATAAGAAATTACTCATTACTATAGATTGTATTATCTCAAAATAAGTGCAGAAATGCTAACAATCTATACGAGAGCATGTTCCGATTTAGCTGATTTTTCAATATGAATTCTAAAAAATAATTTAATATCTTTGCAAATACATTGAAACTCATTTCAAATGGATTACAAAGCAGAATTTGAAAAATCAAGCGAAAAGGCGATAATGGTTGTGGGCGACATTATGCTCGACTCCTACATCTGGGGCAGTGTTGACCGCATTTCGCCCGAGGCTCCCGTTCCTGTGGTGTCGGTTGAAAGCACCGAAGACCGTCTCGGCGGTGCCGCCAATGTGGTGAAAAACATTGCCTCACTTGGTATGAAACCGATATTGTGCAGCGTGGTTGGCAACGACGACGCAGGTCACAAATTTTTCGACATTCTGAAACGTCGAAATATTTCGTCAAATTATTGCGTGGTTGCCGACGGACGAAAAACCACAGTGAAAACTCGTGTGATTTGCGGCAAACAACAAATGCTCCGCGTTGATACGGAACAAACCGACGTGATAGGCGAAGATGTTTTTCAAAAATTGAAACTTTGTATTCACAAGGCGATTTCGGAACAACAGATTTCCGCCATAATCTTGCAGGACTACGACAAGGGCGTTTTTTCTACGGAATTGATAGAATTTATTGTTTCCGAAGCAAAAAAATGTGTAATTCCCGTATTGGTTGACCCTAAAAAACGGAATTTCAGCAATTTCAAAAATGTGTCGTTGTTCAAGCCGAACTTCAAGGAATTTACCGAAGGCGTGGGCAAATCGTGCCGAAAAGACGACAGCGAGTCGCTCTTCGCTTTGGCAAAGGAATTTATGACGGCGCAAAACATTGAAACAATGATGGTTACATTGTCGGAACATGGCGTTTTCATTGCCGACAAAAACCGTTATGTCACGATTCCTACGCAAGTTCGCCACGTTGCCGATGTTTCCGGTGCCGGCGATACGGTGATAAGCACCGCTGCGGTTTGTTACGTGCTTGGATTCCCTATGGAGGAAGTTGCACGGATTTCGAATATTGCGGGCGGTTTGGTTTGCGAACAGCCTGGCGTGGTTACTATAGAAAAAGAACAATTGTTAAAACATATCTAAATGGCTGCAATTTCAATTCTAGTTGTTGACGATGAACGTGCGATTCGTAATTCGCTCAAGGAAATCCTTGAATATGAGAACTATAAGGTAGAAGTTGCCGAAAACGGCGCCGATGGTCTTTCCAAAGTTCAAAACGGGAAATACGACCTCATCTTTTCCGACATAAAAATGCCCGAAATGGACGGTATTGCCTTCCTTGAAGCAGTTTTGAAGGAACGTGGCGACGTGCCAGTGATAATGATGTCGGGACACGCCGAAATCGACACTGCCGTAAAATCTATCAAGTTGGGCGCTTACGATTTCATTTCCAAGCCGTTGGATATGAACCGCATTCTTGTAACTGTTCGTAATGCGCTGGATAAGAAGAACTTGGTACAGGAAACGGCTATTCTTAAAAAGAAAGTCGGCTCGAAATATCAGATGATTGGTCAGTCCGAAGCATTGCAGAAGATACAGGAAATCATTGGCAAAGTGGCTCCTACCGACGCTCGTGTGCTGATTACTGGCCCGAACGGTTCGGGAAAGGAATTGGTTGCCCGCGCACTTCACGACCAAAGTAACCGTAAGAATGCACCGTTCGTTGAAGTGAATTGTGCCGCAATTCCTTCGGAACTAATTGAAAGTGAATTGTTTGGACACGAAAAAGGTTCGTTTACGTCGGCAATAAAAACACGCATCGGAAAATTCGAACAAGCCGACGGAGGCACGTTGTTCCTCGACGAAATTGGCGACATGAGTTTGTCGGCACAGGCAAAGGTGCTTCGTGCATTGCAGGAACAAAAAATCACCCGCGTCGGCAGCGACAAGGACATTTCGGTTGACGTGCGCGTACTTGCTGCAACCAACAAGAATATGAAGGAAGAAATTGAGGAGAAACGTTTTCGTGAAGACTTATACCACCGTTTGAGTGTGATTCTTATTAAAGTTCCGTCACTTGCCGAACGCAAAGACGACATTCCATTGCTTGCTGAACATTTTGTAAACGAGTCGTGCAAGGAAATGGGCGTTCCCAAGAAAGAGATTTCCGCCGATGCTGTGAAAAAATTACAGACCTATCCATGGACGGGAAACATTCGTGAGTTCCGCAACGTGATAGAACGATTGGTGATTTTGAGTGGCAAAACCATTGAGGCCTCCGACGTGGAACTTTATACACAACCTTTGGGATAAAGAATTTATAAATATACTTTTACAAGAAATACGGTAGTATGTTGTCTAAATGCATCGTTCCATTTTCCGAGGGGAAAACGACACCATCATTGATTTCATTTGACACCCAAAACTACGCTGAACAAATTTTGTGATAAGATTGTAATATAATGAATCTCATTCAGTTGTTTAAAAATATCTCTGGTTTTGTCCGTCCATATCGGTGGATAGTGCTCATCACGCTTATTCTTACGCTTATCGGCTCTTTGCTGGCGCAGGTAAACGCAATTGTTCTCGACAAAGCTGTCGATGCCATAAATCAATTGGTTGGCACTGTTGATTTTACGTGGGCAAAGGCAGCAAAAATACTGACGGTCATCAGCAT
>JAEEQV010000361.1:0-2691 GCA_016285445.1 Bacteroidales bacterium | reverse complement strand
ACCTATGCACCTGACGGTCATTGGAAAATTTCTCGTTGGAATGTGGGTACTACCGAAGGCGGCTCGTCGGGTTCGCCTTTGTTTAGCAATGAACATTTGGTTATTGGCGACTTGTCGGGTGGTGAGGCGACGTGTGAGACGCCGACAAATGACTTCTTCCAAAAATTCTCGAAAGCCTGGGAGGATTACGATACCGAAGCGGCACAACTCAAACCGTGGCTGGACCCTATGAACTCCGGCGTGGAAAAATGCTCAGGCTACGACCCCTATATGCTTCCTTCACATGTGCTGACTCATGTAAACATTACCGACTCCATTTCGTTGTTCGATTTTGCGGGAAAGGTTTCTGGCCTGTGGACGGGAAATAATGACATTGGCTGGACTGCCGTTGCTGAAAAATTCTATACTAAAAAAATCATTTACGATGTCGTGCTTTGTGGTAAGATTGACCAGTCACAAGACCTTGCCGATATTACATTTATGATTTGGGAAGGAGAGGAACGACCCGAACATGTCGTTTTCTCCACATCTTTTGTGGAAACGATGATACAAGACTCTGCCACGGTCTATGTGAAACTTGACTCACCCGTATCATCTAACAAGTTTCTCTGGATTGGTTACACCATACGCAATAACTCCACGGCTTTTGCCGCATATCAGACCGATGAGAACTCTATGGGCGATGCCACATTGTTTGTAAAACATGGCAAAGGGTGGACGAATGCAAAAGAGTTGGGCTTTTCCTCGCATTTGGCAGCGTTACTCCACGTAACCGACAATCTTGACGATGTGGCTGACGGATACGAACCACCGTTTTTCAAGACACGCATCAGGAAAACTGTTGCAAATAAGTATAGTAAGGAATTGTTTGCCGTTGATTCTATTGGAAACATAACATCGCAGACGCAGTATCTGTTGCTCAATACTCCAACGGTCTCGAATTTGAGCGGTCCCAACGAAATTTATACCGATTGTTTGGCCAATAAAGCCCTTCTTCCCGGACCGACCATAATCCGTAGTTTGAAACTTGGCGTGGCAGAAATTCCCAGCCGTGATGTGCAAACGAAGGTTGTTCTTTGGGATGCCAATTTCAGGGTTTTGACAGAAAAGTTGATTTCTAATACCGATTTGAAATCCAATTATTATAATCAGATTCATTTTGATTCATTGATAGTTGTTGATACTATGTTTTATTATGGTGTTTGTTATGATTCTTCACAATACGAGGGTAATATCTCGTTGTATCAATATTATGATGTAGAGTCGCACGTTGACGGTTACTATCATTTTGACGGTACATGGGTTTCGTGTGCCGAAATGGCTATACCATATAATATAGCACTACAGCCAGTCACCGTTTTTTCACCATACCATTATAATAAGGACTCTGCTCGCATAGTGTATTATCCTATTCTCAATACCAATAGCGTCTCGTTGCAGACGAACGATTCGTTTATTGCATTTCCGTCGCCTTGTTTCGATAAACTTTCGTTGCGGTTTAGCCCCAATGTATATCCAGCGGCGGTCATTCACGTCGTAACCGATGGGGGGCATATAGTAAAGACAATTCCTTGTAAAAGCGTAGGCGGCACGTTCACCATTGATGTTTCCGATTTGCCCGTAGGCATTTTTATGTTGAAGGTTGAGATAGCAGGCAGAAAATATGTGGGCAAATTCTCCCACATACATCTATGATGGCCGTAGGGCTGTCGTACTACGGCAGCCGTCACAAAATGTTTGTTACAATTGATGGCTGCCACGTTGTGACAGCTCTACAACCAACCATTATGGAAATTATAGGAATACGAAATGTTTGCATAAATCCGTGTGCACATCGTCTCTAACCACGAAAAAGCACCGTTTTGTAAAATTCTCAAAAAAAAAATTGCACTTCGTGTAACTTTTTTTCGTTATTTTGCGTCTTGAGTATGTTAAGTATATTAGTTTGTAAAATTAAAAACTACAAGATATGAAACGATTAGCATTATTGGTAGGCTCATTGACAATGGCTTTGGGCTTGTTCGCACAGGCGGATTTAGTTTACTCTGGAGGTAACTGCGTATCTTCCATGGTGTGCGATAATGGAAACGTGTTTGTGTGGGGACGTAATAAATCCGGTTCAAATGTTGGCTTGTTGGGTACTGGTAGCACAGCTGAAAAGTTGACAACCATGACTATGGTGCCGTATTTCTTCCAGAACAATATTACGGTGCGTCAGGTGAACTCGGGTTCCGGTTCTCACTTTATTGCTCTCGACTGCGAGGGTAATGTGTACTGTTGGGGTAATAACTCTTTGGGACAGTGCGGTACTTTGGAATCGGGAGATGCAGAAAAAGTTGAAAATCGTATTCAGAATACACCAGCACGGGTGAAAATTGGAAGCAACGGTCCAAACAGTGCTGTAAAAGGTTTAGCAGGAACTGAATATGACTGCAATGGCTATCTGTGTCACGTTGCTGTGGTGTATGCAGGTAACAACTCCTCGTTTGCAATCTTGGGCGGTACTCAGTATAAGGGCTGCTTGGTAGCGTGGGGTGGTAATGCACAAGGTTTTGACTCGCAGGGATATGATAACTGTTATGGACAATTGGGTTGTGGTAATACAAACAACCAAAAATATCCTGTGTTTGTATTGGATGCAAATAAAAATCCTTTGAAGAATGTAATCCAGGTGTTTGCTGGCGATAACTC
>JAEEQV010000360.1:0-2702 GCA_016285445.1 Bacteroidales bacterium | reverse complement strand
TTGTTCATCGACCCTGGATTTCCTGTTCAGAAACAGCAATTGAAAATGATGGGCTTGCCATTCGAGACGTTTGACGTGTACAAGTTTCGTGGCGAGGCGCTTCGTGCGAAATTGGAGTCATATTGCGAGAAGGGTGATGTGGCAACTATCGTGTATTCCAGCCCGAACAACCCGTCGTGGATTAGTTTCACCGACACGGAATTGCGAATTATTGCAGAGATTTCCAACAAATACGACATTGTGATTATTGAAGACTTGGCATATTTTGCCATGGATTTCCGTAAAGATTACGGTCAGCCGGGCGTTGCTCCGTTTCAACCGACGGTGGCAAAATACACCGACAATTATATCTTGTTGATTTCGGCTTCAAAGGCATTCAGTTATGCAGGACAACGTATTGCTTCGTTGGTGATTTCCAATGCGTTATATATGAAAAAATATCCCGACTTGCTTCGTTTCTACGCACAAGAGGAGTTGGGGCGTGCAATGATTTATGGTGCCGTGTATGCCTTGACTTCGGGAACAGCATATTCTGCTCAATATGCGTTTACAGCCATTTTGAAGGCGGCAAACGACGGAACATACAACTTCCGCAACGATATTCTTGAATATGGAAGACGGGCAAAACAGGCGAAAGACATCTTCACGCAAAATGGCTTTGAAATCGTGTACGACAAGGACATGGAAAACCCTGTCGGTGACGGTTTCTATTTCACGATTGGCTATCCTGGAATGACGGGAGGCGAGTTGCTTGCCGAATTGCTGTATTATGGAATTAGTGCCATTACGCTTGACATTACGGGTAGCGAACGACAAGGTTTGCGTGCATGTACGTCGCAAATGTCACAACATAAGATTGATTTGTTGAAAGACCGCGCTAAATTATTTAACGAGGTGCATAAACAATAATACAAATGTAGAGACGTGCCATGGCGCGTTTCTACAAATAATTCTATCATTTTTTTCGTTGTATTTACTCCAATGGTTGCAATAATTGCACTTTTTGTCGTATGCTTGTATTGTCCGTTTGAATTACTACAACGTAAATTCCTCTTGAAATATTGGCAAAGGTCAGGTTTTTCTCTTTCGTTGCTCTTATGATTTTCCCTTGCGTATCGTATAATGTGATGCTTGTAATTTTGTCATTTCCAATATATTGAATTGAATTTCCTGATATTCGTATTTCATCGTATGTGCTTCGGATTATTGATTGAATGTCGGAATAGGTGATGGCTCCGCTATCGTCGATTGTTGCAATGCGATAATACACGATGGGATGATGTATGTCGTAATCGAGATAGGGCGCTTGAACACATTCTGCAATGGTGAAAAATAGCATGCCGTCGTATGATTTTTCCAAATGACCATCAAGTTTCGGATTAGATTCCCATTCTATACGATTGTAATCTGCAAATAATTTGCACTCAAGGGCGGAAATACGGATAGGTAATACTATCAGTTTGTTACCTACGGTAAAGAATCCATTGGCGTTATAAGTAGTTGTGGTTTGCGATTTTTCAAGAGTTATTTCAATGTCTTTCCATTTATTTTCTTCGTAATGATATATGGTACAGTCGAATGGTTCAAAATAGGGGAGTTCGTCGGCAGAGTCCCAAAAGAATGTTAGTTCTGTTTCGGTATTTGTTGATGTTATGTGCCACGTGAGGTTTACAAATTCGTATTCCTTTTTTCTTCCATTTGATACTGCTTTGTTTGTCACATAGTTAAAAACACTATCGATAGTTATTGTTGCTTGGGTGTCTGACGCATTTTTTATTGTGAGTGCGGCAATATGCTTTTCGTTTGTAAATAGTGGAATTTGTAATGGTTGATTTTGTGGTAGGTTTGTTATTTTAAGCATTCCATCTTGAAGCATGATTCCCTTGTCTGATTTCGTGTCGTCAACCACAATGGGTTGTGTGTGGGTAAGTTCAAGTGTATGGTTGTTGCAATTCAGAAAACTTTTCTTTTTGATTGTCAATTGATTACGTATTTTTGTGTCACACGTCAACAAAAGTTCGTTTTCTCCGTTTTTGCTGAGTATGAGATTGTAACATTCGTCTGTGACAAGTTCCTGAATACCTCCTCGCGTGTATTCCAGCATGTTTCCTGTTGCCGATGCGTCAATTTTGGGGCTTGTGGGTGAATTGACGCACAAATAGGCGTTTTCGGTTTGCTCAAAAATACCTTTTCCCGAAAAATTTTCTTTCACAGTTATTTTACCGTGATTAATACAACGTGCAATTTCGTCTATGTCAATACGATAACACGAAAAATCTCCATAAAAATGATTTTCCCCGAACAACGAAAAATTTGCGTTTTTGCATTGTTTTGAAGCATAGTTGTACGCATTTCCGTACAATCGGATATTTTCATTGTCAGTGTTCAGAAAACACGCATTCTCGGAAATGGTAAAGTCGTTTAGGATCGTCTTCACGCCTAATTTTCCTGTAAATTCCAATGTGTCGTGTATCGTAAGATTTTTCGTCGTGATTTCTCCCGATTCCATTATAGTGTAGTCGTCGATAAAAACGTCTGCTGCCGTTATTTTTATGGGATAAACGGTGTCTTGCGAACTTGTTTTCGCATTTGAAAAATGCAAGTTTTCGGTTATTTCCAACGAGTTGCTTTTGACGGAAACGAGTTCTCCTCCTGTCACCATACAGCATCGTGCCTGAATTTTCCCGTCATTCACCAGTTTC
>JAEEQV010000359.1:0-2720 GCA_016285445.1 Bacteroidales bacterium | reverse complement strand
GATAGGTTGGGAAGATTTGACTTCGGGTGATATGGTCGAGAAATCACAGTCTGACCCTGTGAATGGTAATTATTTTGCCGTGTTGCCCAACGGAAAAATGTATGGCTATTATGTTGAAGATGAGAGATTTTATCCTCAAGCGCAAAATATAGACCTGACGAATGGCAAGTCGGCTCAAACGGTGACGAAAGATATTGTCGTTACGTCGTACAAGGAAATGAAGGAAGAAAAGGCTGCCGTTCGCTTGAATAATTTGTTTTTCGATACCGACAGAAGTGACTTGTTGCCATATTCAATTCCTGAATTGAAACGCGTTGCCAAAATATTGAAAGCAAATAATTTACGGGTGGAAATCGCAGGCCATACTGACAACGTGGGTGACGATAATTATAATATGAGTTTATCGTTACGACGTGCTGAGTCCGTCAAGGCATTTTTGATTCAAGAAGGGTGTGACGAAACGCTTTTAGAGGTTGTCGGCTATGGAGAATCAAAACCGGCAACGACAAATGATACAGAAGAAGGTCGTGCAAAAAATCGACGAGTTGAGATGAGATTTTTGTAATGTACTTATTTCTCGTAAAGTTTTTGTAACTTATTGAAATCAAGTGTGTTGAAAGTGGAACGCTTTATGT
Organism: Bacteroidales bacterium; assembly: GCA_016285445.1. Taxonomy (GTDB): domain Bacteria; phylum Bacteroidota; class Bacteroidia; order Bacteroidales; family UBA1715; genus UBA1715. The sequence continues at coordinate 2,085 of JAEEQV010000359.1, read as the reverse complement.
ACATACAAAGTACGTCGCAATTGTTTTTGTAATATTCCGTCCAGCCAAAAATGCAGTAATCTATTGATTCATCGGAGAATACACCAGAAAGAATGGATAAGATTGCTTTTGCATCAAATGACTTCATAATATAGAATGAACTTTCGCCCATTACCTTGTTGCGGATGGAAATTTCTCCCGTTACGATGTTGGCAAGGGTATAAACAAATACGGCAGGCGAGGGATAGTAGTTTTCGCTGTCTTGTATTGTCTTTTGATATGCCGTGTCGTCATCGAGCGAGGAACTGCTGTTGCAACAAACCACGGCAATATTTTCTTTTAAAGTATCTCTTTCAAAATCAGTTGCTTGCAAGGTGAGTTCTGCACCTAAAAATCCTGCTTTTGCAAGGTTGTCCATTTTGAAGAATTTGGGATACGAAATGGCCTTCGAGTGATAAATGTCGGTCAACCACGAGGAATCAGTGCGAGTTATGTTCTCTTCCGTGCCGTTTACAATGACTTTGTCGTTGGTTATCCTGCAATATGATAGTAGTTCTAAATTCATTATTCGGTAACTTTTGTGAAAAGTAATGCTGCGTTGCTTCCTCCAAATCCGGAAAGGGCTTTAATGAACTTGTTTTCGGTACAGCGCTGGTTTTCCATGATGGAATTGATTGGCGCTACAGTGCCACGTTCTGTTAAGTTGTTGACTTTCAGTACGGTATTGTCAATGATTGCCAATGATGAAATTATCGATTCCAATACGCCAGCAGCTCCCAATGTGTGACCGAAATATGCTTTGAGACTGTTGATAGGTCTGTCTTGCAACAGTGCACTCGTAAGAGCCAACGATTCCATGTCGTCGTTGTAAGCCGTTGCTGTGCCATGTGCGTTTACAAAGGCAATTTCGGAAGGCAAGGCGTTTCTCATCGCTTTTTTCAAGGCAAGATAAAGCCCGGCTCCTGTGCGCGACGGACCCGAAATGTGATTGGCGTCGTTCGCCATGGCTCCGTTTGTGAGGATTATGCTATTTTGAGGCAACGATTTTTCTGATTTTCCATAAATGATAGTTGCAGCCGCCTCGCCTAAATTCAATCCGACACGATTCTTATCGTATGGCTTGCACAATTCTGGCGAAAGCGCCTTAAACGATTGAAACCCTGAAACAATAAATTTTGAAAGCATGTCGGCACCTACTGCGATTACCATGTCGCAATTGTTGTTTTTTAGTATTCGCATAGCGGCGATTTGCGCAGAAGCACCTGATATACAAGCGTTTGAAATGACGATTGGCTCGTTGGTGTTTCCAAAGAATTGAGCGATAATTTCTGCCGATTTCCACAAAAAAACTCGCTCTTCGGGAAACCCCTGCAAATCTTCTAAAAGATGAACGTTCCCTTTGGTTGTCGATAGAATGAATTGAACTTTCGGGGATTTGGGGTTTATGTCGGTCTTTTGTAGTGCTTTTGCCACACTCACAATCGCCATTTTCTCAAATTTGGTATATTGGATGTTTGTGTTGTTAATCTTCTCAAATTCCGCATTTAACAACTCATCGTTAACCAGTGCACCGACAAACGGCTCAGGCAAGTTAAACGTATTTTCCTGTAATCGGAGATTTGTCTTTCCCGCTTTTACGGCGTTGTAATTGTCTTCCGAAGAAAAACCGAGCGAAGAGACTATATTATGTGAAATCTGATAAATCATTAAAATTGCGTATCCATTGTTGTGAATTCAGCGTCGCATTCGTTTGACACAGAATCAATTATCTCTTGCTTTAATTTTGTTGTGTCGGCAATAGCCTTGACTTTCTCATACACGCAATCACAGTAGGCTGGCGTTTTGTCTCCGTAAAATATAGCGTTGTTTTTGTCTTTCAGACATGTTTCCTTGACGCTTTCGGGAGAGGGCGAACAAGCAACTCCAAACGCTAATAGCAGTGCAAATAATATGAATTTCTTCATTGTCAGTTTTATTTTGTGCGAATTTAGTTTTTTTTTCAGAGTGTTATAACTTGTTAAATAAAAAAACGCAACTTATTTATGAAACAGTTGTTGAATCTGTATTTTAGTTGCAAATAAATTTAAGAATGTATTATGGAACAAC
>JAEEQV010000358.1:0-2721 GCA_016285445.1 Bacteroidales bacterium | reverse complement strand
ACGGAGAACTTCTTGAATTTCGTTTTCGGTGCGTTCAATGATTTCCTGTCGCTTTTCGTTGATTTTCTTTAACTTATACGTGTATTCGTCTTTGAGCGTTTCAATTTGTTTTTCCTGTCGTTTCAGGTCTTCTTTTTTGCGGAACACATATTGTTTCTCAATTTCGAGTTTTTTCAGATTTTCGTCGAAATCAATATGTTCCTGCTTGATTTTTGTCCGTGCCGTATCGATAATTTGCTTTGGTAGGCCTATAGACTGAGCAATCTCGAATGCGAACGAGTTTCCTGCCGAACCCATACGCAGTTTGTAGAGCGGCCGCATGTTGTCCATGTCGAACAGCATTGCGCCGTTGAACACGCCGTGCAGCGATGTGGCGGCATGTTTAAGGTTGCTGTAGTGTGTGGTTATGATTCCGAACGCACCTTTGGCGTTGAGTGTTTCCAGCACGCTTTCGGCAATCGCACCGCCAAGAATCGGTTCCGTTCCTGTGCCGAACTCGTCGATGGCGAACAACGTACGGCTGTTTGCCCGTTCAAGGAAAATTTTCATGTTCAGTAGGTGAGATGAGTATGTACTCAGGTCATTTTCAATGGATTGCTCGTCGCCAATGTCAATCAGCATATTGTTGAAAATGCACATTTTGCTTTGACTGTCGGCGGGAATCGGCAGACCGCATTGGAACATATATTGTAGTAGCAGCACGGTCTTCATGCAGACAGATTTCCCCCCGGCGTTCGGTCCCGAAATCACAATGATTCTCTGTGATTGATTGAGTTCAATGTGGAGCGGAACAATTTCTTTTCCTGTTTTTTTGAACGACAGAAAAAGGAGAGGGTGGCGTGCCCTGATGAGCGAATTTTCCTGCGATTTTGTCGAGATTTCAGGTTTTTGAGCTTCAATTTCCAACGAAAATTTTGCCTTTGCTACGATTGCGTCAATCTGACCTAAAAAATCGTATGCCAATTCTATGTCGGGCAAATAGGGACGGATTTCTGCAGTGATTTCCTGTAAGATGCGAATGGTCTCTTTACGCTCTTCGAACTCTAAATTCGCAATGGCGTTGTTAGCCTCGAATGCTTCAATTGGTTCCACGAACGAAGTTTTTCCCGTTGAGGATTCGTCGTGTACAATTCCTTGTACTTTTCGTTTGAACGTGCTATTGAGCGGAAGTACCAAACGGCCGTCGCGGATTGAAAGTTCCGAATCTTGGTCAATCCAGCCTTCCTGTCGTGCAACGGCAAGTTTCTGCGCCATAATCTTATTGATGATTCGACGTTTTTGTGCCATTTCGTGGCGGATTTCCACTAATTTTGGCGAAGCGTTGTCTTTGAGGTTGCCGTTCGCGTCAATAATTTTGTCAACAGAAACGATTATGGCTTTTGCAATTTCCACAGGTTCTGCCAAAGTGGCGATATACGGATATTGTTCCCGATGTTTTCCTATGAAAATCAATATGTTCTGTATTTCCGTAAGCGATTTGCGGAGTGTGTGCAGTTCGATTGCAGTCAAGTATGTCCCTTCGGGACGAATACGTTCGAGTTCTTCGTAAATTGTTGAGAATGAGGGAAAAGGAAAGTCGTCTTGCGTTGTTATAATTTCCGTCATTTCAATAGTTTGGCAGAGCAGATTGTTGATGGATTCCGCATTGTTGGAAAATTCAATTTGTGCGATTTTTCCCTTTCCGATGGTGCATTTGCAGCCGTCGGTGAGTAATCGGCGAATTTCGTCGAAGCCCAATTTCTGCTCAATATTTCTTGGAAACAATGACACGATTTTATTTTGACGCAAAAATAGAGTTTATAGGATTTATATCAATTTTTTTGACTTTTATTTTGTGGAATGTAGTTCGGAGAACGCATTCTTCAGATTTTCAATAATGTCGCTTGCAATGAGTGTTTCGTTTTGTTTTGAACAATCTCCTGCAAGTCCATGGAGAAATACGCCATAGACTGCGGCTTTGCAAGGTTCGTAATGTTGTGCAAGAAGCGACAGGATTATGCCTGTTAGTACGTCTCCACTGCCGGCTGTTGCCATTCCGGGGTTGCCTGTAGAGTTGAAAAATACGTTCCCGTCGGGTGTCGCAATGCTTGTGTGATGTCCTTTGAGAACAACAATGCAGTTGTGTTCTTTTGCAAATTGTTTTTGTGTCTCGAACCGCTCAAACGTGTTTGTGTGTTTGTGTGTCAGGCGGTCAAATTCTCCGGGGTGTGGGGTGATGATAGTATTAGGTTTAATTAGATTCCAAATATCGGGATTTTCCGATATGATGTTCAATGCGTCGGCATCAAGCACAAGCGGTTTGGTGTTTTGAGAAAGAAATTCTTTCAGTGCATTTTTTGTTTGCTCGTCGGTGCCGATGCCTGGACCGATTCCAACGGCGGAAAAAGTCTCTTTACAGGGAATCGACGTGATTTTTTCAAAATTTTTGTCTGTATCTGTCATTGCTTCGGGAACGGCTGTCTGTAATATGTCGTATCCGCACGAAGGAACGTGAGTGGTGAGTAGTCCGCATCCAGTCCGCAGACATGCTTTTGATGCAAGCACGGCAGCTCCGACTTTACCGTGACTTCCAGCTACGAGCAGTGCATGACCAAACGTGCCTTTGTGCGAGAATGCGTCTCGTTTTTTTATGTGTATGTCTTTCGCTTCAACGTATTGATAGGGTGTTTCGTTTTCATTGAACGGATGTTGTAGTAAAATGTCCAAAATTTGTATTGAACC
>JAEEQV010000022.1:0-14596 GCA_016285445.1 Bacteroidales bacterium | reverse complement strand
CATGTCAAGGCGAAGCACGCCGACTTCAAGTGCCTCGTATTCTTTTTTGGTGTTGATGAACTTCACCAAATCGTTAGTGTGAATTTCACCGTTAATAATCTTAAAATAGGCAATAATGCCACGGAACGAGTTAAATACCGAGTCGAAAATCAATGCTTGTAACGGAGCGTCGGGATTTCCCTTGGGAGCAGGAATTTTCTCGACAATCGTCTGCAAAATCTTCTCAACACCCAAGCCTGTTTTTCCGCTCGCCTCAAGAATATCTTCGCGTTTGCAGCCAATAAGTTCCACAATTTGGTCTTTTACCTCCTCGGGCATGGCACTCGGCAAATCCATTTTATTAAGGACGGGAATGATTTCAAGATCGTTCTCTATTGCCAAATATAGATTAGAAATCGTCTGTGCCTGAATACCTTGCGTTGCATCAACAATCAGCAAGGCACCTTCACAAGCGGCGATGGAACGCGAAACCTCGTACGAAAAATCAACGTGTCCCGGAGTGTCAATAAGATTCAAAACGTATTTCTGCCCATTGTACGTGTAATCCATCTGAATGGCGTGGCTCTTGATAGTGATACCACGTTCACGCTCCAAATCCATATCGTCCAAAATCTGGTCTTGTGCCTCTCGGGCAGAAACAGTATGGGTATATTCCAACAATCTGTCCGCCAAGGTACTTTTCCCATGGTCGATATGAGCAATGATGCAGAAATTACGAATGTTTTCCATCTACTACCACTTTGTGTTCCGCATATCACCCGAACTCAAAAATTCAAGGTGCATCTTGAACGCTTTATCCAATGTCTGCATTGTGTGAGCAGGTTTCGTAGAAAGTTTCAAATAATCCCACAACAATTCTCTGTAATCAGGATGGGCAACTTTTTCGATGATTTCTTTTGCTCTGTCGATTGGTGCCTTTGCACGCAAATCGGCAACACCATATTCTGAAACTATTACTTTAAGTGAGTGCTCCGAATGGTCTAAGTGTGTTACCATTGGCACAATCGAACTAATCATGCCACCTTTTGCAGTTGATGGAGTAGTACAGATTGACAAGTACGAGTTTCTTAGGAAGTCGCCCGAGCCGCCAATACCGTTCATTACTTTCGTTCCGTAGAAGTGAGTTGAGTTCATGTTACCGAAAATGTCGCACTCGATTGCTGTGTTGATAGCAATCAAACCTATTCGGCGAACAACTTCGGGACTATTGGAAATTTCCTGTGGACGAAGCACCAACTTGTCGCGGAAGAAATTCAAGTCGCCCATTACCTTGTCCATAGCTTCCTTGCTACAGGTGAGCGAACTACCGCTGGCAAATTTTATGTTTCCGTTTTGAATCAAACCAATAACCGAGTCCTGAATCACTTCGGTGTACATTTCAAATGCAGGAATGTCCTTGCTTTCGCCAATGCCGTGAAGCACAGCGTTTGCTATATTTCCCACGCCCGACTGGATAGGAAGGAATGTCTTTGGAATTCTTCCAACCTTGATTTCGTTTGCAAGGAAATTAGCCACATTTTCACCGATTTTCATCGTGGTTTCGTCCAATTCGGTAAAACCTTTGATTTCGTCGTCGAAGAATGTTTCAATCACGCCGATGATTTTGCTTGGATCAACCTTCAAAATCGGGTCGCCAATACGGTCGCTTGGTTTGTACACCGGAATTTCGCGACGATATGGAGGATCGGCCGGCATATAAATATCGTGAACGCCACGAAGTTCCTTAGGACGGTTCGTGTTGTGTTCCAAAATGATTTTGTCAGCCAATTTCACGTATGTAGGAGCATTTCCCACAGCAGTGGTCAATACCAAATTACCTTGTTCATCGTAATCGCACACTTCGATTACAGCCACGTTGATTTTGCCGAAATAGCCGTAACGAACATCTTGTGCCAATTGCGACAAGTGATAGTCGCAATAGTGGATGCGTTGCTCGTTGATTGCCGCACGCGAATCCTTATTTGTCTGATACGGAGCGCGGATATTAATCGCATCGGCACGTGCAAGCACGCCGTCAAGCGATTCGCCGGTGGAAGCACCAGTGAAAAGGTTTATTTTGAATTCTCTTCCGGCAGCATGTTCTGCCTCTGCTTTCTTTGCAATGGCTGTACCAATTGCTTTTGGCACACCAACGGCGGTAAAACCGCTCACGCCAATACTAAATCCATTCTGAATGTACGATGCCGCCTCGTCGGCAGTGATTACTGGAATGCTCATTTCTGTTGTTTATTTTTTAATTGCGTGCAAAGTTATTCTTTTTGTGGAAAAAATCAATTAGTTACGTAGCTACAATGTTAAATTTGTCCAAACAAAAAAAGAACGAGAAAAATGCATGCATTTTTCTCGTTCTTTTGTATTGAATAATATTGTACTATTCTGCTTTTGCTTCGGTAGCAGGAGCTTCTTCAACAACCTCGGCATCCTTTGCTGTTTCTTTTGCAGCAGCTTTTGCCGTAGATTTTTTGCTACTTCTACGTACCGTTTTCTTCTTTTCTGTTGCAGGAGCAGCTTTCTTCGTGTAAACATCGTTGAAATCAACCAACTCAATCAAGCACATTTCAGCAGCATCACCAAGACGCGTTCCAAGTTTAATGATTCTTGTATATCCACCTGGACGGTCGGCAACTTTTGCAGAAACCTCACGGAACAATTCTGTAACCGCATATTTGTTTTGCAAATCGCGGAACACAATACGACGTGAGTGAGTAGTATCGTCTTTTGAACGAGTGATAATTGGATCGATATATTTCTGTAACGCTTTTGCCTTAGCAACAGTTGTTTTTATTCTTTTGTGCATGATTAAAGACGTTGCCATGTTCGACAACATTGCCAATCTATGCTCATGCGTTCTACCTAAATGGTTTACTTTTCTTCCGTGTCTCATCTCTTTCTATTCTTTATCCAATTTGTACTTTGAAATATCCATACCAAACGTTAGATTCAAACTTTCAAGCAATTCGTCTAACTCTGTCAAAGATTTCTTACCAAAATTTCTAAATTTAAGCAAATCGTTTTTGTTGAATTTAACCAACTCACCCAATGTAACGACTTCAGCTGCTTTCAAACAATTCAATGCACGTACTGACAAATCCATGTCAACAAGCTTTTGTTTCAAAAGCTGACGCATTCTCAACACTTCTTCATCGAATTCTTCGTTATCAGATTGTTTTTCGTCATCAACAACAATCTTTTCGTCTGTAAATAGCATGAAATGTTGAATCAAAACGCGAGCTGCTTCCTTCAATGCTTCTTTTGGATGAATTGATCCATCAGTCTTAATTTCCAAAACAAGTTTCTCGTAGTCTGTCTTTTGCTCAACACGATAGTTTTCAGTGAAGAATTTCACATTAACTATAGGTGTAAAAATTGAGTCAACCTGAATGATTCCGAAATCAGCTTCCATTGGAGTATTTTCTTCTCCTGGAACATAACCACGACCTTTTCCAACCCAGAAATCAATCGTCAATTTGATTGAAGGATCCATATTACAAAGAACTTGTTCAGGATTCAAAACTTGGAAATTAGTCATAAAAGCATTCAAATCGCCTGCTGTCAAGACATTCTTGCCAGAAACAGTAACAGAAAATTTCTCTCCTTGTACCTGTTCAGTCATCAATCTTTTGAAACGAATTTTCTTGATGTTCAAGATGATTTCTGTCACATCTTCCACAACACCCTTGATTGTTGTGAATTCGTGGTCAACACCTTCGATTTTTACATTTGTTACTGCATAGCCTTCCAATGCAGAGAGCAAAACTCGGCGGATTGCGTTTCCTACTGTGGTACCATATCCTGGTTCCAAAGGACGGAATTCAAACACTCCGAATTTGTCGTCCGACTCAAGCATTATAACTTTGTCGGGTTTTATAAATGAAATTGCCATAAACAAGTACTCTTTACTGTTATTTAGAATAAAGTTCAACGATTAATTGTTCCTTGATATTTTCAGGAACTTCAGTTCTGTCAGGAACGTTAAGGAATTTACCTTGCATTTCTGCCTTGTCAAATTCCAACCACGCATATTTACTAACAGAATTCGTGCTTAATGAACTTGCTATTACTTCCAAAGATTTTGACTTTGGTCTCACAGCGATAACCATACCTGGTTTAACAGAGAAAGAAGGGATGTTTACTACTTTTCCGTCAACCATAATATGACCATGGTTAACCAATTGGCGAGCAGCACGACGTGACGGAGCGATACCCATACGGAACACTACGTTGTCAAGACGTTGTTCTAGCAATTGGATTAAGATTTCACCAGTGATACCTGGTCTTCTTTCAGCTTCAGCGAACAAGTTAGAGAATTGACGTTCCAATACACCATAAGTGTATTTAGCTTTTTGTTTTTCTTGCAACTGAACGCCATATTCTGTTTTCTTACCTCTTCTTTTTGAAGGACCATGCTGACCAGGAGCATAATTCTTTCTTTGTAGAGCGTTATCTGAACCGAAAATAGGTTCACCAAATCTACGTGCAACTTTTGATGTTGATCCTGTATATCTTGCCATCTCTTTACAATCAATTAAATATTATACTCTTCTTCTTTTTGGTGGGCGACAACCATTGTGTGGCAGTGGAGTAACATCAATGATTTCTGTTACTTCAATCCCAGCATTGTGGATTGTACGAATTGCCGATTCTCTACCAGCACCAGGACCTTTCACAAAAACCTTCACTCTACGCAATCCTAAATCGAATGCTTCTTTCGCACAGTCTTGTGCAGCTACTTGAGCAGCATAAGGAGTGTTCTTTTTTGATCCACGGAATCCTTTACGACCAGATGAAGACCACGAGATTACCTGACCTTCTGCATTTGTGATCGTAACAATAATGTTGTTGAAAGAAGCGTGAATGTGGGCTTGCCCAGCAGCTTCTACTTTTACAACTTTTTTTACAGACTTTGTCTTTTTAGCCATACCGTATCAATTATTATTTAGTTGCTTTTTTCTTATTTGCAACAGTTTTTTTCTTACCTTTTCTTGTTCTTGCGTTGTTTTTCGTAGATTGTCCACGAACAGGAAGACCTAAACGGTGACGGATTCCTCTATAGCATCCAATATCCATCAAACGTTTGATGTTCATTTGAACTTCAGAACGCAATTCACCTTCTACTTTCAATTCGTCTGCAATAATGTTACGGATTGCAGTTTCTTGATCATCAGTCCAATCTTGTACCTTGATACCTCTGTCAATGCCTGCCTTATCCAAAATCTTTGCAGCAGTTGTTCTTCCGATACCGTAGATATACGTCAACGCTATCTCACCTCTTTTGTTCTTTGGTAAATCTATACCTGCTATTCTTGCCATACTGACCTTAAAATTTTGTGCAAAATTATTAAATTATCCTTGACGTTGTTTCATTTTAGGATTTTTTTTGTTAATCACGTAAATTCTACCTTTACGACGAACGATCTTACAATCTTCGTTTCTCTTCTTTACAGATGCTCTTACTTTCATTTTCTTAACTTTTAAAACTACTTATATCGGAACGTTATTCTTCCTTTTGATAAATCATATAAGGACATTTCAACTTTTACTTTATCTCCTGGTAAGATTTTGATGTAGTGCATTCTCATCTTACCCGAAATGTGGGCTGTGATAACGTGTCCGTTCGTCAACTCAACCCGAAACATTGCGTTCGACAATGCTTCAATTATGGTTCCATCTTGTTCTATCGATTGTTGTTTTGCCATAATTAAATCATTGATGTTCCAACGCCAGAACGACCTTTAATTCTACCTGTCTTCATCAAACCATCGTAGTGACGATTCAACAAGTAGCTTTCAATTTGTTGCAAAGTATCCAAAATCACACCTACAATAATCAGCAACGAAGTACCACCATAAAAATATGAGAACTGGTTACTTACATGTGCCAACGATGCGAATGCTGGCAATATTGCAACAATTGCCAAGAAGATTGAACCTGGTAATGTTATACGAGAAATCACTTCATCAATAAAATCAGCCGTCTTCTTACCTGGTTTCACACCTGGGATAAATCCACCATTACGTTTCAACTCTTCGGAAATTTGTTGTGGATTCATTGTTATTGCCGTATAGAAGTAGGTAAACAATATAATTAAGATAGCATATACAATGTTATACCACAAATTCGTATGGTCGGCAAATGCTGTCAAGAATGACGAAGCACTATCGGATGCAGAGAAACCTGCAAATGTCAACGGAATGAACATCAACGCTTGAGCAAAGATGATAGGCATAACGCCTGCACCGTTAACCTTGATAGGCAAATATTGGCGAACACCACCGTATTGTTTGTTTCCTACGACACGTTTTGCGTATTGAACTGGTATTCTTCGTGTACCTTGAACCAATAGAATTGCCAATGTAATGATTACAAGCAACATAACTATTTCAATCAAGAATACGATCAAACCACCAGCACCTTCGATACGTGTACCGAATTCTTGGAACAAGGCAGATGGGAAACGGGCAATGATACCTATCATAATGATTAACGAGATACCATTTCCAACACCTTTGTCGGTAATACGTTCACCAAGCCACATCACGAACATTGTTCCCGCAACCATAATGATAATCGAAGAAATCCAGAACATTGGATCGAAATGAGCTCCTGGAATTTGATATTCCAAATTCTTCAAATAAGCCGGTGCCTGAGCAGCAGTAATGAAAATAGTCAAAACACGTGTGATTTGAGTAATTTTCTTGCGACCACTTTCACCTTCGCGTTGTAGTTTCTGGAAATAAGGAATTGCCATACCCAACAATTGAATCACGATTGATGAAGAAATGTAAGGCATGATTCCCAATGCAAAAACCGACGCATTTGCGAATGCACCACCGGAGAACATGTTGATCAAACCAAGAAGACCTTCATTCGATTGTTTTGCCAAATTATCCAAACTTGCAGGATCAATACCAGGGATAACAACAAATGAACCTAATCGGTAAATCAAAATCAATCCAAGTGTAAATATGATTCGAGAACGTAATTCTTGAATCTTCCAGATATTCTTTATGGTTTCGATAAACTTCATAATTCAGTATTTTTCTATTCTTCTACTGTTCCACCTTGAGCTTCGATAGCTTCTTTAGCTTTTGCCGAGAATGCTTGTGCTTTCACATTAACTTTTGCAGTCAATGTACCGTTTGCCAAATTCTTGATCAAATCGTTCTTTGTTGCCAAACCATTTTCAACAAATACTACATTGTCGAAATCAGTAATACCTTTTTTATCAACTAAACGTTGGATTTCGCTCAAATTGATTGCCTTAAATTCAACACGGTTAAAACTCTTGAATCCGAATTTAGGCACACGTCTTTGTAATGGCATCTGACCACCTTCGAAACCAATCTTGCGAGAATAACCGCTTCTTGATTTAGCACCTTTACTACCACGTGTAGAAGTACCGCCGTGTCCCGAACCAGCACCACGACCAATGATTTTTTTACTTTTCGTACCTTGTACAGGTTTTAATGTATGCAAATTCATCTCCGTACTATATTTCTTCTGTTTTTACTAAATGACTTACTTTTGTCACCATTCCCAAGATTTGTGGAGTGGCTTCTTTCTCGACACATGAACCCATTTTGTTCAATCCCAAAGATTGCAATACTAACTTTTGAGCTTTGGGTTTGTCTATTTTACTTTTAACTAAGGTAATACGTATTTTTGACATTTCTCTTAGATTTATCCGTTAAATACTTTTGTCAACTCAACACCTCTTTGTTTTGCAACCATTGCAGCATCCTGCATTTCCATCAATGCTTTGAATGTTGCCTTAACCACATTGTGAGGGTTCGATGAACCTTTTGATTTTGCTAACACGTCTTTCACACCAGCACTTTCCAACACGGCACGCATTGCACCACCTGCCTTAACACCAGTACCGGGAGTTGCAGGTTGTACCAATACTTGAGCACCGCCGAACTTAGATTCTTGAGAGTGAGGCAATGTTCCTTTAATCAAAGGTACACGAATTAAATTTTTCTTAGCGTCTTCAACACCTTTAGCGATAGCTGCCGTTACTTCACCAGCTTTACCCAAGCCGTACCCAACGACACCATTTTCATCGCCCACAACCACGATTGCAGAGAATGTGAATGTTCTACCACCTTTCGTAACTTTAGTCACACGATTGATTGCAACTAAACGATCCTTCAATTCTACATCAGAAGTTCTTACCTTTTTTGAATTACTATCCATCATGTGCTTAAAAATTTAAACCGTTACTACGTGCTGAATCAGCTAATGATTTCACTCTACCGTGATATAAATATCCGTTTCTGTCGAAAACTACCGAAGAAATACCTTTTTCCGTAGCTTTCTTTGCGATTGCCTCACCAACGAATGCTGCTTGCTCAGTTTTCGTCTTTCCCTTGCTTTGAGCCGCAATTTCTTTATCCAAAGATGATGCAGCAGCAAGTGTTACACCAGCAACGTCATCGATAAGTTGCACAGAAACTTGTTTATTACTTCTGAACACTGTCATACGTGGTCTTTCAGCAGTACCGCTTACTACCTTACGTATTCTTCTTTTGATTCTTACTCTTCTTTCTATCTTTGTAATAGCCATCTTTCCTAAGTTTTATTATTTACCTGCAGATTTACCAGCCTTACGACGAAGTTGTTCACCTTTGAACTTGATACCTTTACCCTTATATGGTTCAGGAGCTCTCAAAGAACGAATCTTCGCAGCAACTTGACCTAACAATTGTTTGTCGCAACTTGTCATTGTCAACATTGGGTTGCTACCTCTTTCTGATTTAGCTTCAGCTTTGATTTCCTTTGGCAACTGGAAAATGATTGTGTGAGAGTAACCTAACGCCAACTCAACATTCTGACCAGTTACGGTAACACGATAACCCACACCGACAATTTCTTGTTCTACGGTATATCCTTCGGTTACACCTTTAACCATATTGTTAATCAAAGCACGGTACAAACCATGTTTTGACTTTGCATCTTTTTCGTCAGATGGTCTTTTTACTTCCAAAGTACCATTCTCAATTTTCACTTCAAAACCGTCGGCGATTTTTTGTTCCAATTCGCCTTTAGGTCCTTTAACCTTCACAAGGTTTCCATCAACCTTTACTTCCACATTTCCGGGAATACTAATCGGTGCTTTTCCTATACGTGACATATTCTCTCAATTAATATACGTAACACAATACTTCACCACCAACATTCAAAGCACGAGCTTCTTTATCGGAAATGATTCCTTTGTTTGTTGATAAAATGGCTATACCCAAGCCATTCAATACTCTTGGCAATTCTTCAACTGGAACATATTTACGTAAACCTGGTTTACTGATTCTTTCCAATTTTCTGATTGCCGGTGCTTTTGACACTGGATGATATTTCAATGCAATTTTAATAACACTTTCTGGTCCTTCACCTTCGAACTTATAGCTCAAAATGTATCCTTTGTCAAACAATACTTTAGTCATTTCTTGTTTGATTTTAGATGAAGGTACTTCAACTACTCTGTGTTGTGCTTTCTGTGCGTTTCTAATTCTTGTTAGAAAATCTGCTATTGGATCTGTCATTGTTGTTGTATTTTTATATTACCAACTTGCTTTCTTTACTCCTGGGATTAAACCTGCCGACGCCATTTCACGGAATTGGATACGGCTGATACCGAATTGACGGATATATCCTCTTGGTCTTCCTGTAATGCTACAACGATTGTGCAATCTCACACGAGATGAATTTTTTGGCAATTTGCTCAATCCCACATAATCACCTTGTGCTTTCAACTCTGCGCGTTTCTTCGCATATTTATCAACTAACATTTGACGCTTTCTTTCGCGTGCTTTCATTGATTCTTTTGCCATGCTTCATCTATTTTTTAAATGGAAAACCAAATTCTTTTAGTAATGCAAAACCTTCTTCATCGGTTTTAGCGGAAGTAACGAATGTAATATCCATACCCATAATCTTAGTCACTTTGTCAACTTCGATTTCTGGGAAGATAAGTTGTTCGGTAATACCAAATGAGAAGTTCCCTTTCTTATCAAATTTTGTACTGATGCCTTGGAAATCTCTAATACGAGGTAATGCTGTACAAATCAATCTTTCCAAGAATTCGTACATTTTTTCTCTACGTAGAGTTACGCGAACACCGATAGGCATTCCTTTTCTCAATTTAAAATTTGAAATATCCTTTCTAGAATATGTAGGAACTGCTTTTTGACCTGCAATCATAGATATTTCGCTAATTGCCGTATCAATCAATTTCTTGTCGGCAACTGCATCACCAATAGCTTGGTTGATCACGATCTTCTCGATTCGTGGAACTTGCATTTTTGACTTATACCCGAATTGTTTTTGCAAATTCGCCTGTATAGTTTCAGTATAAAGTTTCTTTAATGTAGGTACGTAAGTCTCCATTATTTAATTACCTCCCCTGTCTTTTTTGAATATCTTACTAACTTACCTGCTTCAGTACGTTTCTTACCAACTCTTGTCGGTTTCCCTGTTGCAGGGTCAACAAGCATAAGATTTGATACATGAATAGGAGCTTCTTTCTTAATAATTCCTCCTTGAGGATTTTTTGCGTTAGGTTTAGTATGCTTCGATACTAAATTAATACCTTCAACAAGGGCTCTCTCGTCTTTGATGTGCATTTCAAGCACTTTGCCTTGTTGACCTTTGTACTCGCCTGAAAGAACCAGTACTGTGTCGCCTTTTCTTATGTTAAACTTCTTTTGCATCGTAACTACTATTAAATTATAACACTTCAGGTGCAAGTGAAACGATTTTCATATACTGACCGTCACGCAATTCACGTCCGACAGGTCCGAAAATACGAGTACCTCTCATTTCACCAGCTTCGTTAAGTAAAACGACAGCATTGTCATCGAAGCGGATGTACGAGCCATCTGCACGCTTAACTTCTTTTTTAGTTCTAACAACTACTCCTTTAGTAACTTGGCCTTGTTTAACATTACCGTTTGGTATAGCGCTCTTCACAGTTACTACGATTTTATCACCGATAGAAGCGTAACGTTTTCTTGTACCGCCTAATACGCGAATACAGAGAACTTCTTTTGCTCCACTATTATCAGCAACGTTTAATCTTGTCTCTTGCTGTATCATCTCTTATTTCGTTTTTTCAATTATCTCAACTAATCGCCAACGTTTTGTCTTACTCAATGGACGAGTTTCCATGATTCTTACTACATCGCCTTCTGAGCATTCTCCTTTTTCATCGTGAGCAACAAACTTTGAAGTCTTTTTCAAAAACTTACCATACAAAGCATGTTTTTCTTTTTCTTCAACAGCAACGACAATTGTCTTGTCCATCTTGTTGCTAACTACGATACCGATTCTTTCTTTTCTAAAATTTCTCTCCATCTTAGAATTATTTAGTTAGTTCGCGTTCTCTTAATATTGTATTCAAGCGAGCAATTGTTTTTTTCGCTTCCTTAATCTGATTAGGATTTTCAAGTGGAGTGATAACATGATTAAGTTTCATCTTATTCAAGTTCTCTTGCTCAACTTGGATTTTCTCCACAATCTCCTTTGTCGATAATTCTCTAATTTCTGTTGCTTTCATGGTTCTTTCTTTTAATCTTGATTATAATCATTTCTTACAACAAATTTGGTTGTTATCGGCAACTTTTGTGCAGCCAAGCGAAGTGCTTCCTTAGCAACTTCCAATGGAACGCCATCTGCTTCAAACAATATTCTACCCGGAGTCACAGGTGCTGCCCAGTGAGAAACAGCTCCCTTACCTTTACCCATACGTACTTCAGCTGGTTTAGAAGTAACCGGTTTGTCAGGGAAAATTCTAATCCAAATCTGACCTTCACGTTTCATATAACGAGTAACAGCAACACGGGCTGCCTCGATCTGACGAGCAGTAATCCAATAAGATTCCAAAGATTTTATTCCAAAAGATCCGAATGCCAACTCATGCCCTCTTTGAGCATTTCCTTTCATTCTGCCCTTTTGCTGCTTTCTATATTTTGTTTTCTTAGGTTGTAACATCGCTAAATCCTCTTAGTTATTTTTTTACTACTTTTTTCTTACCACCTTGAAAGCTTGCTTTTTTGGGAGCTGCTGTTGCGGCAATGCTGTTTGGAGTTAAATCCACCTTGCCATAAACTTCGCCCTTGAAAATCCATACTTTCAAGCCCAATTTACCATACGTTGTCAATGCATAGGTACTTGCATAATCAATGTCAGCACGGAACGTATGTAGAGGAATACGACCTTCCTTATACATTTCCGAGCGAGCCATTTCAGCACCGTTCAAACGACCTGAAATTTGAATCTTGATACCTTCAGCACCCATCTTCATTGCCGATGTGATAGCCATCTTGATTGCACGTCTGTAAGCCACACGGCCTTCCAATTGACGAGCGATACCGTCAGCAACGATTTCTGCATCCAACTCTGGACGTTTAATCTCGAAGATGTTGATTTGAACTTCCTTGTTAGAAATTTTCTTCAACTCTTCCTTCAGTTTATCAACTTCTTGACCACCTTTACCAATAATGATACCTGGACGGGCAGTATTAATAGTAACTGTAACCAATTTTAGCGTACGCTCAATAATAATCTTTGAGATGCTTGCCTTAGAAAGACGAGCATTCAAATAACGACGGATCTCATAATCCTCATGCAACTTCTCAACGTAGTTGTCTCCGCCGTACCAGTTAGAATCCCAACCTTTTATAATTCCTAACCTGTTTCCTATTGGATTTACTTTTTGTCCCATGAATTATTTATTTGTTTCTGTTTGAATTGTATCTACAACAACTGTAACGTGATTAGAACGTTTGCGAATTCTGTGAGCGCGACCTTGTGGAGCCGGTTGAATTCTTTTCAAAGTTCTACCTTCATCAACGAAGATTTCCTTAATAAACAAAGGATTATCCTCGATTCTCTTACCCTCATTCTTTTGTTGCCAGTTGTTTACCGCGCTCAAAACAAGTTTCTCAACTTTTTGAGCTGCTTCTTTTGAAGAATAACGCAACATATCAAGTGCAAGATTCACTTCTTTGCCTCTAATCATATCAACAACTAAACGCATTTTGCGAGGAGATGTCGGACAATTACGCAATATAGCGAAAGCCTTTGTCTTTTTAGCTTCCTTATACTTTTCTGCTGTTACTTTTTTTCTATTCATGACTCGCTAATTTACTTTTTATTACCACCATGACCTCGGAAGTTACGTGTAGGAGCGAATTCACCTAATTTGTGTCCTACCATATTTTCCGTTACATAAACTGGAATGAACTTATTTCCATTATGAACCAATACTGTATGACCAACGAAATCTGGCGAAATCATTGAGGCACGTGCCCACGTCTTGATAGAGGTTTTCTTTCCACTTTCATTCATTTGAAGAACTTTTCTCTCCAAGTTGAAATCAATATATGGTCCTTTTTTTAGAGAACGACTCATAGTTTCTTCGTTTTAATTACTTCTTTCTTCTTTCAATGATTAATTTATTTGATGCTTTCTTAGGAGCACGTGTCTTATAACCACGAGCTGGAAGACCTTTTCTTGAACGAGGAAGACCTCCAGATGCACGTCCTTCACCACCACCCATTGGGTGATCTACTGGGTTCATTACGACACCTCTGTTTCGTGGACGACGGCCCAACCATCTTGAACGACCTGCCTTACCTGATTGTTCCAAAGAATGTTCAGGGTTTGAAACAGAACCGATAGTAGCTTTACATGTTACAAGCACCATTCTCGTTTCTCCCGAAGGCAATTTGATAATTGCATACTTGCCGTCACGAGAAGCTAATTGTGCATACGAACCTGCGCTACGTGCCAATTGAGCACCTCTTCCTGGAGTCAATTCAATATTATGAATAATTGTACCAAGAGGAATATCTTTCAAATACAATGCGTTTCCGATTTCAGGTTCCGCAGTAGCACCAGAAACTATTTTTTGTCCAACTTGAATACCGTTAGGAGCAACGATATAGCGTTTTTCTCCGTCAGTGTATTGAACCAAACAAATTCTCGCACTTCTATTAGGATCATATTCAATAGAAACAACTTCTGCCTGAATATCTTCTTTATCTCTTTTGAAATCGATGATACGATATTTGCGTTTGTGGCCTCCACCAATATAACGCATCGTCATCTTACCTGTGTTATCTCTACCACCAGTACTCTTTAATACAGCCAACAATGATTTTTCAGGTTTGTTTGTTGACGAAATTTGCTCATCAACAATAACAACCTTGTGACGTTGACCCGGGGTGGTTGGTTTTAATTTCTTTATTGCCATTTCTACTAAATATTACTATAGAAGTCTATTTTTTGATCTTTATTAATCGTAACGATTGCCTTCTTGAACGCATTTGTTCTTCCTACTGTCAATCCGTTTTTCGTGTTACGAGCTTTTAACTTACCTTCGTAACGCATAGTGTTGACAGCTAGCACTGTTACGCCATACATTTCTTCAACTGCTTTCTTGATTTGACCTTTGTCTGCAGTTTTGTCAACGATAAAACCATATTGGTTCAAAGCGTCGCCTTTTTTCGACATCTTTTCAGTTATGATCGGTCTTTGCAATACTTCCATCACCAATTATTTATTTAAAGTTTTAACAATTTCTTCTACAGAACCTTCA
>JAEEQV010000357.1:0-2738 GCA_016285445.1 Bacteroidales bacterium | reverse complement strand
TTTTCTACTGTTAGTTCAAGTGTGGAATTCTCTTTTACTGGATGGGCGAGAATATATTCAGCAAGAGGATCTTCCAGATATTTTTGAATTGCTCTCTTAAGCGGACGTGCACCGTTGCGTTGGTCATAACCCTTGTCAACAATGAAGTCTTTCATTGTGTCGGTTAATTGCAGCGACAGATTCAGGTCGCGAGTTCGCTGGAAAATGTTTTTCAACTCAATGTCGATAATCTTGTGTATATCGCTCTTAGTCAATACGTTGAATTGAATTATATCGTCCACACGGTTTAGGAATTCAGGGGAGAAGGTTTTCTTTAACTCCTTGTCGGTGATGCTCTTGGCGTATTCCGACGCTTGTTCTTCCTTGGTCTTCGCGCTAAATCCCACGTTGCTACTGAATTGCGTAAGTGAGCGACTACCTATGTTCGACGTCATGATAATGATAGTGTTCTTGAAACTTACCTTTCGTCCGAGACTGTCGGTCAAATGACCTTCGTCAAGCACCTGGAGCAGTATGTTGAACACGTCGGGGTTTGCCTTCTCAATTTCGTCAAGTAACACGACAGAATATGGTTTCCGACGAACTTTTTCCGTCAACTGGCCGCCTTCCTCGTAGCCTACATATCCCGGAGGTGCGCCAACGAGGCGAGAGACGGAGTATTTCTCCATATATTCGCTCATATCGATGCGGATAAGCGCGTCGCGTGAGTCAAAGAGATATTCGGCAAGCACTTTTGCCAATTCGGTCTTACCGACACCCGTAGGACCAAGGAAAATGAACGTTCCAATGGGTTTGTTCGGGTCTTTCAGTCCGGCACGGTTGCGTTGAATTGCCTTCACCACTTGTTTTATGGCATCGTCCTGACCGATTACCGATCCGCGCAGTTCGTTGAACATTTGCAGTAGGCGAGTGCTTTCTTCCTGTGCGATACGTTTTACAGGCACGCCCGTCATCATTGCCACAACTTCGGCAATCGTGTCTTCGGTTACGGGATTGTGGTTTTCTTCGAGTGTTTTTTGCCAATTATGTTTTGCTTCTGCAATCTGGTTGTTGAGTTTGTTTCGGCTGTCGCGTAGTTCGGCGGCTTTCTCGTATTGTTGCAGTTTGCACAATTCCTGAATCTGTTTGTTGATTTTCACCACTTCTTCTTCCATGGAAACTATGTCGGACGGAGCGACTATGTTCTGAATGTGAACGTGTGCACCCGCTTCGTCCATTGCGTCAATCGCCTTGTCGGGCAGGCGACGGTCTGAGATGTATCGTTGTGTAAGGATTACGCACGCCTTGATGGCTTTTTCGGTGTAATACACGTTGTGATATTTCTCATAATGTGTTTTTACCTTGTTCAAGATGTTGATTGTCTCCTCAATTGATGGTTGTTCCACCAAAACCTTCTGAAAACGGCGTTCCAAGGCTCCATCTTTCTCAATATGTTGCCGATATTCGTCGAGCGTGGTAGCGCCAATGCATTGGATTTCGCCACGAGCCAACGCCGGTTTCAGTATGTTCGCCGCGTCAAGCGAGCCAGAAGCACCGCCGGCACCCACAATGGTGTGGATTTCGTCAATAAACAGGATAATGTCTTTGGTGTTTTTCAGTTCCTGAATCAATGTCTTGATTCGTTCCTCAAACTGACCACGATATTTTGTACCGGCAACCATAGATGCCATATCGATGGTTACCAGACGTTTGTCGTATAAGATGCGTGACACTTCGTGATTCACGATTTTTCGTGCCAAACCTTCCACTATGGCCGATTTTCCCACGCCAGGCTCGCCAATCAGGACAGGGTTATTTTTCTTTCGGCGACTTAGGATTTGTGCTATACGGTTGATTTCGTTGTCGCGTCCGACCACAATGTCGAGTTTTCCGTCTCGTGCCTCTTGTGTCAAGTCACGACCGAATTTGTCCAACAGGGGAGTGTCGGTATTTCCCTTCGGCGAACTCTTTTGTTCTGGTCGTTGCGGATATCGTGGCTCGTAGGGAAACTTAGGTTGCTCGTTGTCGTCAGCCGTAAATTCGTCCTTGGGTTCCGAATCTTCCGTTTTTTCAGGTTTTTGATTGTAGTGTGGCGAGTTGTATTTCCGTTTTATGCTATTTTTTACGCTATCGTAGGTAATTCCTTGTGAAAGAAATACTTTGGAACAGATTGACTGGTCGTCGCGTAGGAGAGCGAGCAAGAAATGTTCGGAATGCAACAAATTCTTCCCGAAATTGTTCGCCTCAAGTTGGGCAATAGTCAACACACGAACAGCGTTGGTGTCAAGAGGTATGGTTTTCGTTTCCGTAATGTCAAGCGGCTCGTTTTGCAACAATTCACGCTCAATAGAATTACGAACAAGTTCAAAGTCACAGTTAAATTCGTGAAGAATGGCATGTGCCAGACATTGTTTTACCCGCAGAATACCCAGACAAAAATGGTCGCTCGTGAGAGCCCGATTTCCTAAGCGAATCGCCTCTTCGCGACTATTTTGCAAGACTTCCGTCATTGATTTGGAGTTTTCCATATAATGAAATTTTTGTAAAAATACCAAAATTTGCTTTATGGAACGCAAAAACGAACGTTATTTATTATGAACAAGCACTCCGTTTGCAAAATAGGTATGTTTTGAGGTTGTGATATTATAAACCTCCATTGATTCCGCCGACAGACGTAAATCGGTGATTGTCACGGGTTTCAGGCTGCTGCTTTTCTCGTCGTACACCTGCAAAACGTCATGTATGCGTAATTCGTCGGC
>JAEEQV010000356.1:0-2753 GCA_016285445.1 Bacteroidales bacterium | reverse complement strand
GACCAAACGGGCGAAACCTTTTTCTGCAGCTTGCAACGCGTCATTACTGAAATCAACGGTGCTACGGTAATGTGCCTGTAAAATGAAGAAACGGATGGTCATCGGCGAATAGGCGCGTTCCAACTTCTCGTGCGTTCCGTTGAAGAACTCATCGAGCGTGATGAAATTGTTGTACGACTTGCCCATCTTCTGTCCGTTGATGGTAATCATATTATTGTGAATCCAGTATTTCACCGTTTCGTGGCCGAGAGCCGCCGTTGACTGTGCTATTTCGCATTCGTGGTGTGGAAAAATCAAATCCATACCGCCGCCGTGAATGTCGAATGATTCGCCAAGATATTTCGTACCCATTGCGGAACATTCCATGTGCCAGCCAGGGAAACCGTCGCTCCACGGCGAAGGCCAACGCATAATATGTTCTGGCTGTGCTTTTTTCCACAAAGCGAAATCCAACGAACAATGTTTCTCGTCTTGTCCGTCGAGTTCGCGTGTGGTAGCCAGCAGTTCGTCGATATTTCGTCCTGAAAGTTTTCCGTAATGGAAATCCTTGTTGAACTTACGTACGTCGAAATAGATTGAACCTTGGCTTTCGTAAGCGTATCCTGCTTCAAGGATTTTCTTTACAAAATTGATTTGCTCGATAATATGTCCCGATGCCTGTGGCTCGATGCTTGGCGGAAGTACGTTGAGAGCCGCCATTGCGTTGCGGAAGCGGTTAGTATAGTATTGTGCCACTTCCATTGGTTCTTTTTGTTCCAAACGAGCCTTTTTTGCAATCTTGTCCTCGCCTTCGTCGGCATCGTGTTCAAGGTGTCCCACATCGGTAATATTGCGAACGTAGCGCACTTGGTAGCCAAGATACGTAAGATAACGAAACAGCACGTCGAACGTGATTGCCGGACGAGCGTGTCCCAAATGGGCGTCACCATACACCGTTGGACCGCACACATACATTCCCACATGTGGGGCATGAAGCGGTTTGAACAATTCTTTTTGTCGGGTTAGCGTATTGTATATCAACAAGTCTTGCATAGTTCTATTGTATTAAGTAAAGGACAAATCCTAATTCGAGCCAAAATTAATAAAATGTCGGAAATAGAATTGAGGTGATACAGTTTTTATCGATGAATTTCTGTGTGGAAATAAAAAAGCGGACCAACTAGATCCGCTTTCTTTTCTGCAATAGTTGTAGTTATCCGTCAGAATGTCCTGTATTATTTTTTTTCTGCCGGAGTTTCTGGAACTGCTTCAAGTGGAGCAGCATCAACCACATTTCCCGTAATTGTCAGAACAATTGGGGTATCTTGTTTGTTGGTGAATACAGAAATACGTTTTGTGAAATGGCCAACATTGTTGGTGTTATATTTCACGTCAATTTTGTTTGATTCACCTGGGTTGATTGCCTCACGTGGCCAACTTGGAACTGTGCAACCACAAGAGGCCTGCACGTTTGTCAAGATAAGTGGAGTGTCAGTCGTGTTTGTGAAAACGAAAACACATTTACCATCAGAACCTTTTTGTATTGTACCATAGTCATTGACTAATTTTTCAAAAACAACGCCTGATTCTTGTTTCTCTGCGTTATTATCTTGTCCAAAACTGCACATAGAAAAGCAGAACACCATACTTAAAAAAACTGCTACTTTTTTCATTGCCTTAATTTTTAATCGTTTACAAAATTAGATATTTTTCAATTCCTGCGATATAAAACCGCTTTTTATTTTTCACTTCCGTTAATTACATTCCGAATGCATAATAGAACGTGCCAGCTACGTCGGTGTAAACGCCTTCAATCATCACACCGCCCGATTTTCCCTTCATTATTTTTGAGAATTGTTCGGCATCTTTCACGTTTTCGTTGTCAACTTTGGTGATAATGAATCCTTTACGCATATTTGTGTGTTTGCTGATGACTCCCTCGCCAACCTCCACAACTTCCACGCCGTTCGACAAATTAAGTTTCTTCAATGTTTTTGAATCAGCATTTTTGATTGTGATTCCCAACACGTTAAGCACATCTTGGTCGTCTTTGGAAATAATGCTTTCGTTACCTTCCTTGTTGGTCAGATGGACATCAAAAACCATATCTTTGTGACCATCACGAACAATGCCAACTTTTATCACGTCGCCTGGAGTTTTTCTGCCGATGATTTCCTGCAATTCAGCCGAAGTCGTTACTTGTACGCCGTCAATGGTACGAATAACATCGCCTTTCTTGATACCTGCCTTGTCGGCAGCACCGTTGTCGGTAACGGCTTCAACATACACGCCAGCCTTTACTTTATAACCTTTTTCTTCCGCTAATTTTGAGTCCATATCACGGATGGAAATGCCCAAGAATCCACGTTGTACCACGCCGTATTTCTTCAAATCGTAGATGCCTTTCGACACTATGTTTGACGGAACAGCAAAGCCATAACCCGTGTAAGAACCTGTAGGACTTGCGATTGCAGTGTTTATTCCAATCAAGTCGCCGGCAGCATTTGTCAATGCACCGCCACTGTTTCCTGGGTTGATTGCCGCATCGGTCTGAATGAATGACTCAATGGCATATTTTTGTTTCAATATATTAATGTTACGACCTTTTGCACTCACGATACCAGCCGTAACGGTTGAGTTCAAATTGAACGGATTACCTACAGCCAAGCACCATTCGCCCACTTTCACGTCGTCGCTGTTGGCGAAATTGATAGGTGTCAAATCGTCAGCGTCAATCTTGATAAGTGCCAAATCGGTGTTTGGGTCGGTCCCGA
>JAEEQV010000355.1:0-2754 GCA_016285445.1 Bacteroidales bacterium | reverse complement strand
CTCGGATGCTGTAGAGGACGGCAAGTTCGTGGGCTCATGGGACGGTAGATACGAAGGCAAGATGTTGAAGTCCGACGTATACATCTGGAAGATGGAGGCAACGTTCTTGGACGGTCAAGAATGGCAAGGTTTCGACGTAGGTCACGGCAAGAAGGCTAAGTTCGGTAGCGTGACTCTGGTTCGATAGGAAATCATAGCGGACGATATGAAACAAGGAGATGTGACAAAATCGCATCTCCTTGTTTTTTTATGTAGAGACGCGATTAATCGCGTCTCTACATTATTCCAAGAATTATTTCAAAACATTTCCTAAAAAAAATTATAATGTGAATATCATAATGATAATTTTACTATTTTTGCAAGGTTTGAGATTTTCCCTCGACCATAGTTAGTTAAGTATTAATTCATTTATAAAGGTCAACAAAATGGCAAATTTAGATTTAACAAAGTACGGCATTACTGGTGCAACAGTAATCGCTCACAATCCTTCTTACGAACAACTTTTCGAAGAAGAAACGAAAGCTGGTCTTACAGGCTATGACAAAGGTCAATTAACAGAACTTGGTGCTGTTAACGTAATGACAGGTATTTACACTGGTCGTTCTCCTAAAGACAAGTACATCGTAATGGATGCTAAATCAAAAGACACTGTATGGTGGACTTCTGATGCATACAAAAACGATAACCACCCAATGTCTGAAGAAGTTTGGGCTAAGGTAAAAGAAATCGCTAAGAAAGAACTTTGTAACAAGAATTTGTACGTAGTTGACGCATTCTGCGGTGCTAACAAGGATTCACGTATGGCAGTTCGCTTCATCGTTGAAGTTGCTTGGCAAGCTCATTTCGTAAAGAACATGTTCATCCAACCAACTGCTGAAGAATTGGCTAACTTCGAACCGAACTTCGTAATCTACAATGCTTCTAAAGCAAAAGTTGAAAACTACAAAGAACTTGGTTTGAACTCTGAAACTTGCGTTGCTTTCAACGTAACTTCACGTGAACAAGTTATCATCAACACTTGGTACGGTGGTGAAATGAAAAAAGGTATGTTCTCTATGATGAACTATTACTTGCCACTTAACGGTATGGCTTCAATGCACTGCTCTGCAAACTGTAACATGGAAGGTAAAGAAACTGCTATCTTCTTCGGTTTGTCAGGTACAGGTAAAACAACATTGTCAACTGATCCAAAACGTCGTTTGATTGGTGATGACGAACATGGATGGGATGACAACGGCGTATTCAACTTCGAAGGTGGTTGCTATGCTAAAGTTATCAACTTGAGCAAAGAAAACGAACCAGATATCTACGGTGCTATCAAACGTAACGCACTTCTTGAAAACGTTACTGTTGACGCTAACGGTAAGATTGATTTCAACGACAAGAGCGTAACTGAAAACACTCGTGTTTCTTACCCAATCAACCACATTAAGAACATTCAACCAGGTTCATCTGCACCTGCTGCTAAGAACGTAATCTTCTTGTCAGCTGACGCATTCGGTGTACTTCCTCCTGTATCAATCTTGACTCCAGAACAAACTCAATACTATTTCTTGAGCGGTTTCACTGCTAAATTGGCTGGTACAGAACGTGGTATTACTGAACCAACTCCAACATTCTCAGCATGTTTCGGTCAAGCATTCTTGGAATTGCACCCAACAAAATATGCTCAAGAATTGGTTAAGAAAATGGAAAAATCAGGTGCTAAGGCATACTTGGTTAACACTGGTTGGAACGGTACAGGAAAACGTATTTCTATTCCTGATACGAGAGGTATTATCGATGCTATCCTTGATGGCTCAATCCTTAAAGCTGAAACAAAACAAATTCCTTTGTTCAACTTTACAGTGCCAACGGCTCTGCCAAAAGTAAATCCTGCAATTCTTGACCCACGTGATACATACGATTGTGCTTGCAAGTGGGAAGAAAAAGCAAAAGACTTGGCAGCTCGTTTCATCAAGAACTTCGAGAAATACACGACTAACGAAGCTGGTAAAGCATTAGTTGCAGCTGGTCCGAAACTTTAATAAAAGTTTTTTTCATAGCGGGAGGTCTCAGTCGAAAGGCTGGGACCTTTTTTTGTGGAAAATATGGTTAAATCTTCTTTTGTGATTTTGAAAAATTTTGCAGCGTTTTCCCGAAATTTGCAGACAAAATGGTAGAAATGGACGAACAGCAAGAGAACAATGTATCTTCCGAAGAACAAGGGATAGCTCCTGGTCCGTCGGTGCAAAATATTCGTTATGTTGGTGATTATTTTCAAGACTGGTTTCTTGACTATGCGTCGTATACAATAACAGAGCGTGCTATTCCATATCTAGAAGACGGCTTGAAACCTGTTCAGCGTCGAGTCCTGCATACTATGAAAAAAATGGACGATGGTCGTTACAATAAGGTTGCGAGCATCTGTGGTGAAACAATGAAACTTCATCCTCATGGTGATTCGAGTATATACAAGGCACTCGTGGGTTTGGGGCAGAAAGAATTACTTATAGACACACAGGGAAACTGGGGAAATATTCTTACTGGAGACGAGGCTGCTGCTGGTCGTTATATAGAGGCTCGTCTTTCGAAATTTGCGTTGGAGGTCTTGTTTAATGCAAAAATTACAGAGTGGACTTCTTCTTATGACGGCAGAAACAAGGAACCGATAACATTGCCTGTAAAGTTTCCGTTGCTGCTCGCTCAAGGTACCGATGGTATTGCAGTTTCTATGGCGACCATTGTTTTGCCGCATAATTTTAATGAGTTGAT
>JAEEQV010000354.1:0-2760 GCA_016285445.1 Bacteroidales bacterium | reverse complement strand
GAAGTTCTTCAAAGACTATTTTGTCAAGGGATTTGAACGCCACGACGAGAATGTAATTACCCAATTGCGACGAATCATTAAACCGTTTATTTTCCGTCGTGAAAAGCAAGAGGTTGCGAAGGACTTGCCACCAATAACCGAACAGGTACGTTATTGTAAAATGTCGGATACTCAACAAAAATTATATGAGACGGAAAAATCGAAAGTCCGCAATATGATTTTTGAATCGATTGAGAAAGAAACGTTCCAACGCTCTACTATCAATGTGTTGCAGGCGCTGATGCACCTTCGCTTATTGGCGAACCATCCTATGCTCGTTGAGGGCTGTCACGGAGCATCGGGAAAATTCGACGAGGTTTTGCGTATGTTGCCTAACATTATTCACCACCATAAGGTGCTGATTTTCTCGTCGTTCGTCCGTCATCTTGATTTGTTCAAGGACTATTTTGAAAAAGAAGGATTGAAATATGCCTATTTGATTGGTAGTACAACCAATCGTGAGGCAGTTATCAAGAAATTCCAGGAAGATGACGATTGCAAGTTGTTCTTGATTTCAATCAAGGCTGGTGGTGTAGGTTTGAATCTTACCCAAGCCGATTACGTGTTCATTTTGGATCCGTGGTGGAATCCTGCCGTTGAAAATCAGGCAATTAGCCGTGCTCACCGTATCGGTCAAACCAACAATGTGACCGTATATCGCTTCATTTCGGAAAATACAATAGAGGAAAAGATTCAGAAACTGCAGCAACGAAAGACACAACTTGTTGCGAATTTCATTCCCGACGAACAAACAATTCCGTTCTCTCAGGAAGAAATTTCTTTCTTGGTGGAATAAACTAATTCACTTTATCAATCGCAAACGTAATTGAAGATATACCGACCAGCGTGTCATTGTAGGTTGCAGGTTGAAGAACAAAGATATTTTTCCCTTCGCTTAAACGAGTGCTATAAAACAATACTTGTTCCAACAAAAATGTTGAATCGGCTTGCTGCTTCCCTACAAACTGTTTTTTAGCGTTAAACACCGGAATTGCAATAGGAACAGCTGACGAACCGCCATTCGGAGAAATAAAACCCAAGGTAAATGGGATTTGCGTATAAGGCAAATCAGACAGATGTTTTATTGCCACAGAAATTTGATATAGTTGGAATGTATCTTTCCCATGTTCGTAAGTAAAAACCAAGGGATTAGATGTCACCATCATATTATTATCCAACTCTACCGTTTGTTCAAATGCAACATCGCGACGTTCGCACGAAAGAAACATGAGAATACCGAACAAAGCAAAAAAAATAAATCGTTTCATTTTCGTATGTTTTCTGTTTCAAATGTACAATTTTTATCTTCAAGCAAAAGAAAACTCACCACATTCTTCAGATTTTATTTACCATTCCCTGACAACTGCGCAAACAGAAATCAGTAACGGAAATAGGAATAACAAAAAAGGTGAAATTCCTAAGAACCTCACCCCCTTCAAGCGTATGAAAAAAACTACTTTATGCCAAAGCGTTGATGTGTTTTGCAACACCTGATTTCAAATTAGCAGCTTTGTTTTTGTGAATGACATTAACCTTAGCCAATTTGTCAATCATAGCACATACTTTTGGAAATTGTGCTTCTGCCTCTTTCTTATCTTTTACTGCTTTAATATCACGAACTGCATTACGCATTGTTTTCGCATAATATTTATTATGCTCAGTTCTTGTTTTTGCTTGACGTGCTGCCTTTGCTGCAGATTTTGTATTTGCCATTTCTAAATTTTAATTTTTTTGTAGCGAGTAGCGGAATCGAACCGCTCTAACAAGGATGAAAACCTTGTGTACTAACCGATATACGAACTCGCCATCTGGTTTTTATTTCCGTGTGCAAATGTAGAAAAGATTTTTATTCGCACAACATTTTTATAAATTTTTTTCAAATCTTTTTATAACTCGCTCTTTTTTAGGCATTTATATTTAGAATCGTATTTGATAAATCGCTAAAATCCAGACTTGCGCCATTGTTTGCACGCAAAAGTAAGAGATTTTTCTCCTTCCAACTTATTTTATACAACTCCGATTTGATTGCTTCGAGCGTATGTACCACCTTAACTTTTGACGAGCCGAAGATTTTTTCCACCGTCTTCTCGTCTATCGTCGTACGACCACTTTCGTTCTGATTACTATAGTATATGTATTTGTCGTCGGCCAATCGCATGCAATCGTCGTATTGTTTCCAGAAATTCTCAGGCACCTCGCCATCGGAACCAACTTCCAGACAAACCACCAGCTCACGCAACGGATACAATTCACGAACGGCTTTAATCGTCGCATTCATACGCAACGGCGAATACACATAGTCACGATAAATGTTGACCGTGGCATTCTTTCCCAACAGTTGCAACTGCTTCATCGGCCCCTTGAAAAATTTCAACGCCTGATAAAATTTCTCCTCCGAAATCTTCAATTGCTGACACACTTTCAATGCACCGGCTATGTTTTTCATGTTGTGTTCACCAAATATATATATAGGTAAACGACCACCCGAAATTTTCAAAAATGTGTGGTTGTTAAACAACTCATACGGATGCGTTCTATACGGAATCAGCTTGATGTCGGACTGAGAATGAGAAATAACCTCACATACACGATCATCTTCTTCACAATAAATGAGACGACCATTTTTATTGATAGAGCCAACGTAGCGTTTGAACTGCTCAATATATTCCTCCAATGTCGGGAACGACTGCACATCCTCCCACGCAATGCCACTCAACAAAG
>JAEEQV010000353.1:0-2762 GCA_016285445.1 Bacteroidales bacterium | reverse complement strand
CAATGCAAATGGCGAGAATGCTGAACAATCTATTTATGCAAAAAAATCTTCGTATTACGAACAAGCAAAACCATTGTTCCGCGAAGTGAAAGATGCTTCGTATTCGGCTTATTCCGAAAATGCGTTGTTCTATTATTCTTACATTGAATATGTCGATGGCAACTACGAAACGGCAATGGCAGGTTTTGAACGTCTTGCAGATTCTTCGATGTTTTCGCCCGTGGTTGCTCCGTATATTTGTCAGATTTATTATCAGAATGGCGAATACGACAAATTGATTCAATATGGGAAAAAGGTGGAAACGTCGGTGAATCCCAAATATCTTGGCGATGTGTATCGTGTGATGGCGGGTGCATATTACAAGACAATGCAGTATCAGCAGGCATTGCCATATTACGAGAAATATTTCGCTTCTTCGCCGGCTCCCACCAAAGTTGAATACTACGAAATGGGGCAGTTGTACTATCGTCTGGGTGAATATCAGAATGCGATAGATAAATTCCAGAAAGTTACTTCCGAAAATGACACGATTGCGCAAAACGCCTATTATCACATGGCTGACTGTTATTTGAAACTGTCACAGAAAGAAAAGGCGAGAAACGTGTTCTTTGCGTGTATGGGTTACGACGTATTTCCCGAAATTAAGGAAGATGCAATGTTTTGTTATGCAAAACTGACGTATGAACTCTCGTTTGCTCCGTTCAATGAGGCGATTACGGCAATGCGTACGTTTATGGATACTTATCCGAAGTCAAAATATAAAGACGAGGCAAACGGCTTGATGGTGAAAATTTATATGTCGTCGAAAAATTACGGCGATGCGTTGCGATCTTTGGAAAGCATAGGCACGCTGACGAGCGATTTGAAGATGGCATATCAGCAAATTGCCTATTATCGCGGACTTGAGTTGTTCAACAATCTGGAATATCAGGCGGCGATTTATATGTTGGACAAGTCAATGGAATATGGCATTTACGACAGAACAATCAATTCGTATTGTACGTATTGGAAAGCCGAAGCAAACTACAAATTGAACAAATATGCCGAAGCACAGAAATTGTTCAAAGATTATGTGGTTATGCAAGGTGCTTTTGGCACGCAGGAATATGAACGTTCACATTATAATATTGCATATACCTATTTCGAGGAAGAAGCATATTCTTCGGCGGCTATGTGGTTCCGAAAATATGTGGACATGGCAAAAGACAAGAAATCGGATATATACACCGACGCTTTGATTCGTACAGGTGACAGTTATTATATGTTGAAAGATTTCTCAATGGCTGTGAAATACTACGACCAAGCAGTGAAGATTGGTCGTTTCGATGTTGAATATGCGTTGTTCCAAAAGGCATTCTGCCAAGGTTTGGACGACAATCAGTCGGGTAAAATCGAGACCTTGTCTGCTTTCTTGAAAACCTATGTCAATTCTTCTTATTACGACGATGCTTTGTATGAACAAGCCGATGCGTATATGAAAACGGGTAAGAACGACAAGGCTGTAGAAAACTATAAGAATATCATAAACAATTATAAATCAAGTTCATACGTAAAACGTGCTTTGTTGCAATATGCCTTGATAGAGTACAACGGTTCGAATATTGATAACGCACTCACGATGTATAAAGGTATTGTGGAACAATATCCAGGTTCTCAGGAGTCGATGACGGCGTTGAATATGATTCAGAATATCTATCGTAAGAAAAACGATATTGATTCGTTCTCTAACTACTTGAAACAGATTGGCGGTTACGACAATGTTACCGAAGCCCAGTTGGATTCTTTGAGTTTTGAAGTCGCACAAGAACTATATTTGGACGGCGATTGTGAAAAGGCCATGCCGTTGTTTAAGAGTTATTTGCAGAAATATGGTGACGGATTCTTCAAAATCAACGTACATTATTATTTAGGCGATTGTTTGTATAATCGTGGTTATCTGACCGACGCCTTGCCACATTTTGAATATGTGTTGCAACAACCTCATAGTGGTTTCACGGAACAATCGTTGGTATATGCGTCGCAGATCTTGATGACGTATTTCCGTTACGAACAGGCAGTTCCGTATTTAGTCCAACTGGAAACCGTTGCCGAGGCGAAACCAAACGTGTTGCTTTCTCGTAAGTTGCAAATCGAGGCATATTCGAAAATGAAGGAATATAGAAAGTTGGTCGAGGTAGTGGAGAACTTTATCGTTACCGAAAAAGTAACCGAAAACGATAAGCGTTGGGCTAATATGAATGCCGCAATTGCTTACGATTCTTTGGCCGATACCACAAATGCCTTGGTGAAATATCGTACAGTGGCTTTAGAATCTTCAACAGCCGAAGGTTCGGAGGCAAAATATAGGGTTGCGTCCATTTTATTTAATCAAAATCGATATGAGGAAGCAGAACGAGAAATACTCGATTTCTTGGAAAAAAGTTCTTCACATCAGTATTGGTTAGGAAAATCTTACATTTTGTGGGCTCGCATATTTATGGCTCGGAATGAATTGTTCCAGGCACGCTATACGTTACAAAACGTGTTGCAGCATTACAAAAATCAAGACGATGGCATTATTGCCGAAGTGAACGACACCTTGGACGAAATCACCGACATTGAAATGGCTCAGAAGGCACAAGAATCTCAATCGGTGGAAATTGATATGGAAAATAAGTAGAGACTTTGCACGAAATCAGTTCCTCTCTTGTCGTGTTGCATATTGAAAAGAGATTGCTACATTTGCATTCAAATTTTTGAACTATGAAGGTCTTACAAAAGAT
>JAEEQV010000021.1:0-14781 GCA_016285445.1 Bacteroidales bacterium | reverse complement strand
TCGTGTTACGTTTTTAATGTCAGCCATAATTAATTGTGTTGTTTGGCACCTGAGTCTGCGTCAAGGCCTGATTCATCTTTCGTTACATCGCAAAATGCCCTATATGCCTTATTTATAGCGGCGCAAAACGTGCGGGAACTGATGGTTGCAGCCGTAAGTGCATCAATGTCGCCGCCGTCTTTTTTCACCCGTGCTTTTTGTGTTTTGCAGTCAAAACCAAGGAATTGCGAGCGGAATTTTTCCGTTGTCATTTTGTCGCCCAATCCTGGCGTTTCTTGGTGCGAAACAACCGAGGTGTTGTAAATTTTGCCGTCGGGAGTGAAACCGACCATAACCCGCACGTCTCCGCCAAATCCCGACGAAGTTGCCAAAACGGCGTAACCCACAACTATCGAGTCTTTTTTTGCTGTATAAACGACGGGGGAAGTTACCTCGTCAATAAAAATAATTGCAGGTATAGGTTGCTCCAACGGATTGTTGTTGAATTCGGGAACGACGGCTGAAATAGCCTCAATTTCCTTCTGTTGCTTGGCATTTGCTATCGGGTCCTTGGTGACTTGCTGCACAAATCCCAACGAAAGTCCTGCAACCAAGGTTATCACCAAAAGTGAGATAACCATATTTTTGAGTGAAGATTCTATTTTCTGTGCCATACCAACGAAGTTTTTTATGTCTATTTGATTACAAATATAAGATTTTTCTTGTATCGTTGAACCGAGATTTGTAGGTTTATTGCAAAGTGTTAAAAATGAGTATTATACGTGCATATAATTGATTATGCAATGGCTATATCACGCTATATTGTTAATAAAAAAGCCCCTACACGAATTGTATAGGGGCTTTTGATTATTTGTTTCAAAAAATTATTTCACTTCCCAAGTATCGTTGGTCATCAACAATTCTTGGAAGTTGTGATATTTTTTCTTTTCCGAAACTTCTGCTATTTGTGCTTCAACGGCATCGTTGTAAGTCGGAGCTTCCACATCGCGGATTACGCCAAGTGCGATAGGAAAGTCGGGACCTTCCATCAAGGCAAGTTTCAACTGCAATGTGTTGTCCTCGCAGTGTGCATCGTGAACAAGAATGTCTTTTTCTGTGATGCCGTTTTCTCCGATTTTTACAACTTTCAGGTTGAAACCGTCCTGTACCAGACCGAATTCGTTGTTTTCACCGAAAATCATCGGCTGACCGTGTTTCAGGTAGATGGCGTTTTTCTTACGTTCTTCTGGTTTATACACGCTTGCGTGCGTTCCGTCGTTGAAAATCACGCAGTTTTGAAGAATTTCGCAAACCGAAGCACCTTTGTGTGCTTGTGCAGCCTTCAAAATCTCAACAGTTCCTGCTGCATCGGTGGCAACGGCTCTTGCAAAGAAGTGACCGCGAGCGCCGAAACAAAGTTCTGCAGGACGGAATGGATCTTCAACGGTTCCGTAAGGAGATGATTTGCTGACAAATCCACGCGGCGAAGTAGGAGAGTATTGACCTTTTGTCAAACCATAAATACGGTTGTTCAAAAGAATCATATTCAAGTCGATGTTACGACGGTTTGCGTGGATGAAGTGGTTACCACCGATAGCCAAGCCATCGCCGTCACCAGAAATCTGCCATACTGTTAATTTAGGATTAGCTATCTTGCAACCTGTAGCAATTGCAGCGGCACGTCCGTGGATAGTGTTCATACCGTATGTAGCCATATAGTGTGGCAAACGACTCGAACAACCAATACCCGAAATCACAGCCGTATCGTGTGGCGCAATTCCTATTTCAGCCATTGCTTTTTGCAGAGAAGCCAAGAAAAAATGGTCTCCACAACCCGGACACCAACGTGGTTGTCCTTTCTTAAAATCTTTTGCTTCGTATGTTATATTTTCCATTGTAATTTCCTCCTATTTGTTATAAATGTCTGTGAACGCTTTCACCAAATCTGCCACTGCAAATGGTTGACCTTTTACTTCGTTGAATTGGAATGGTACGAAATTGTCAACTTTCATACGCAACCAACCGGCGAACTGACCAAGGTTTTGTTCTGCAACAACCACTTTCTTGTATTTCTTCAATACAGAAGCAGTGTTTTTTGGAAGTGGGTTGATGTATTTGAAATGAGCAAGAGCAACTTTCTTGCCTGCGTTTCTTATTTCGTTCATTGCAGCATGCAAGTGGCCATACGTTCCACCGAAACCAACAATCAACAATTCTGCATCATCCTTGTCGCCAAGAACTTCAACGTCAGGAACTTGGATTTTGTCAATCTTTTCTTGACGAAGATGCGTCATTAAGTTGTGGTTTTCAGGATTTGTTGAAATTGCACCTGTCTTGCTGTCTTTTTCCAAACCGCCAAGAATGTGGGTGAAACCTTCCGTTCCAGGAACAGCCCAATAACGAACACCGTCGGCGTTACGTTGGTATGGAGCCCACGAACCTTTCATATCTGGCGTTACGTATGGCGGTTTGATTGCTGGATATTCTTCCAATTTAGGAAGTTTCCATGCAGCCGAACCGTTTGCAACGTATGCGTCTGTCATAAGCACAACAGGAGTCATGTGTTCCAAAGCGATTTTACAAGCCATGTATGCCATGTCGAAACAGTCGGTTGGCGAAGCTGCGGCAAGCACAGGCATTGGAGATTCACCGTTACGGCCGAACAATACTTGAAGCAAGTCGGTTTGTTCCGATTTCGTTGGAAGACCAGTTGCCGGTCCGCCACGTTGTACGTCAAGCACAACGATAGGCAATTCCATAATCACAGCCAAGTTCATTGCTTCCGATTTCAAGCAGATACCAGGACCCGAAGTCGATGTACAAGCCAAAGCACCACCGAAAGCGGCACCTACAGCAGAAGCACATCCTGCGATTTCGTCTTCGCATTGTACGGTTGTAACGCCCAACGATTTATGTTTTGACAATTCATGAAGCACGTCGGTTGCTGGAGTGATAGGGTATGAACCCAAATACAACTTCAAACCGGCTTTCTCGGCAGCGGCAATCATACCGTAAGCAGTTGCCTTGTTACCGTTGATGTCCATAAACACGCCTTTTTGTTTCGTGGCGTTTGCGCTCTCAATACGATATGTTGTAGCCGATGCGTGAGTATTGTGTCCGTAGTCGTAACCAGCGTTCAATACTTTGATGTTTGCTTCTGCGATTTCTGGCTTTTTAGCGAATTTCTGACGAAGCATTTCCTCTGCATACGGCACGTTGCGGTCGAACAACCAGCAAACCAAGCCGAGAGCGAACATATTTTTACAACGAACTGACGACTTGAAATCCAAGCCAGAGTCTTTCAGCGCGTCAACACACATAGAAGTGATAGGAGCGGAGATAACCTCGTTTTTGATACCCATTTCTTCAAACGGGTCGTTGGTTTGGAATTCAGCTTTTTTCAAGTCAGCTTCCTTGAAAGAATCTGTATCTACAATAATAATAGAACGAGAAGTACAGAATTTATACTGAGTTTTCAACGCAGCGGGATTCATAGCGATAAGCACATCGCATTTGTCGCCCGGAGTCAAAACTTTCTCAGCACCAATGTGTACTTGGAAACCAGATACACCCGTCAATGAGCCCTGCGGGGCGCGGATGTCTGCCGGATAGTCGGGGAACGTACTGATATCGTTGCCGACTGTTGCCGAAATTGTGGAAAAAATGTTACCTGCCAATTGCATTCCGTCGCCGGAATCGCCTGTGAACCGAACAGCAATGTTGTCCACAGATGTCACATTTTGTTTGTTATCAGTCATTATTATATTGTTTTAAGAATTGTGGCAAAAGTAGCAAATTTTTTTATTATTGAAAATGTAAATACTTGTAAATAATCAAAATACGTGTTTTACGTATCAAATTAAGGTAAAACATGCATGAAATGGAGGGGTGAAATATTTTTCGCATTGTAATGCGAATGTTTTTTACTATCTTTGTATCAAACAAAATTGAATAATGCTTTATCCGTTAAAATTTACCCATATCTACAAAGATAAAATTTGGGGAGGTAACAAGTTCCGTACGATTTTAGGTCGAAACGACGTAAAATCCGACACCTGTGGCGAAAGTTGGGAGATTTCGGCCGTGCAAGACAATATCTCCGTTGTTTCAAATGGTTTTTTGAAAGGTAATAGTCTTCAAGAAATTATAGAAGTGTATATGGATGAAATCGTCGGTCAAAAGGTGTATGAGAAATTTGGCATAGAATTTCCGTTGCTGATTAAATTCTTGGACACAAAAGACGTGCTTTCCGTGCAAGTTCACCCCGACGATAAAACGGCGAAGGAACGTCACAAGGCATACGGAAAAACCGAAATGTGGTACGTGATGGATGCCGATTCCGATGCACAGTTGATTTTAGGTTTTGAAAACAAATGTTCAAAACGACAATTTGTGGAAGCTATTAAAAGTCAATCGGTTGAGACGTTGCTACATAAAGAATTGGCACGAAAAGGCGATGTGTTTTTCTTGCCTGCCGGACGTGTACACGCTTTAGGAACGGGTTTGTTGGTCGCCGAAATACAGCAAACGTCGGATGTGACGTATCGCATTTTTGACTGGAACCGTGTGGATGCGCAGGGGAAATCCCGCGAATTGCACGTGGATTTGGCGGTTGACGTGATTGATTACGATGCCCAAGTTGATGGCAAAATCAGTTATGCTGCAAAAAATAACGCCACAACGGATTTAGTTTCGTGTGACTATTTCACAACAAATCTGATTCAATTTGATTGCCCGGTCGTAAAAGATTATTACGCAATAGATTCCTTTGTGATTTATATGTGTTTGGATGGCTCTGCGACTATAAATTTTGGTGGCGACTACGAAGAACAAATTACTAAGGGAGAAACGGTGCTTATTCCGGCTGCGTTACACGAATTGACCTTGACTCCGAAGGGAAAAACACAGATTTTAGAGGTTTATATTCAGTAGTTTATGATTCAAATTAAAGACCAAATCGTCAGTTTGGATGTTATTGAAAAAGATTTTTGCTGCGACTTGTCGAAATGCAAAGGAATTTGTTGTGTTGAAGGCGATGCAGGTGCTCCGTTGACCAACGACGAAGTTGTTGCGTATCAAGAAAATATCAATAAGATTTTGCCATATCTGCCTGAGAAAAACCAGTCGGTTTTGAAGGAAAAAGGTGTGTTTTACCTTGATGAAGAAGGCGAGAAGGTGACAATGTTGGTTGACAATGCCGAATGTGCGTTTGTCGAACATAAGGATGGAATCTTGTTTTGTGGCATAGAGCATGCTTTTCGAGACGGCGCAATCAAGGTGCAGAAACCGATCTCTTGTCATTTGTATCCTATTCGATGTCGCCAATACAGGGATTTTGAGGCGTTGAATTATGATACGTGGAAAATATGTGATGACGCGTTGTGTAAAGGCAAGAATGAGAAAATCAAAGTGTATCAGTTTTTGAAAGAACCTTTGATTCGCAAATATGGCAAGGAGTGGTACGACGAACTTTGTGAGGTGGCAAAACAGTGGGAAGAACAAAAGAATGGCAAAAAATAGAATCGCAATATTGGCAGTCTGTTTTTGTCTGTTTTCCTCGCTGATTTTTTCTCAGGAAAACGATACGATTTCCCGTTATTCTGATTCGTCCCGAAACGTGAACGTCGCTGGCTTGGTGACTGTCGGTGCGGTTACGCCGCTTGCTTTGACGGGAGTGTATGTGTATATGCACCATGCGTGGTGGAGCGAAAAAAGCACTGGGTTTCATTTCGACGACGGAAAAGATTTGAAATATGCCCGAAATCTTGACAAACTCGGGCATTTCACCGCGTCGAATCTTGCTTCTACGGCTTTTTCCGACATTCTGCGTCTGACGCATGTTTCCGAAAACTGGGCATTATTCGGCGGGGCAGGGCTTTCCGTACTGAACGCCACAATCATAGAGATAAAAGACGGTTCTGCTCCGTATTGGGGCTTCAGCGTGTATGACGAGCTTGCTAATGTTTTTGGGGCGTTTTATCCTGTGTTGCAGGCAAAAGTTCCTTTTTTTCAGAATTTCAACTTTAAATGGAGTTTTGATTTTGATTATCGCTATGATACAGAGTATTTTAAGTATAAACAAAAAACGGGCTCAGCCGACGGATATTTCTTTATTGACGATTATGACCGTCAGTATTTCTGGATGACGGTTGACTGGGCAAATTTATTTTGTAAAGACAAACCGAAATATAAATTTCCGTATTGTATAGATTTTGCTCTTGCCTTGAGTGGCGACAATTTAAAGACGATGGATGCTACGAAACAGGAACGACGGGAGTTTTACATTGGTTTTGATTTGAATTTGACCAAATTTTTCCAAAACAAGAATGTTGGCTATTACGTCGCGAAATATGCTAACTTTTATCACTTGCCTTTTCCTGCGTTACAAGCTGCGCCTCAAGGGAAATGGTGGTGGTTGATGTTTTAATTTTTATAGAAATGAGTCTTGCTTTTTAGACTTTCGTCATTTTGTCATATTTTTGTCTGCCACAATGGCTTTGAATCGGTGTGGCAGAGTATTTGACAATAACAAAGCAAAATAAATAGAAAAAAATCACAACAAATGGATACAGATAAGAATCAAGAATTTGAAAATCAAGAATCTACGGACGAAAATACTCCTCAATCCGAAGAGGTTGTAGATGAAAAGGAAACGGCAGAACAAGAGACTGTTGAGGAAGAAACAGCTCCTGAAACGGACGATTTGTCAGTTGCTTTGAAGGAATTGGAAGAATTGAAGGACAAACATCTTCGTTTGCAAGCCGAATTCGACAATTATCGTCGTCGTACCTTGAAGGAAAAGGCGGATTTGATTACGTCGGGTGGTGAGCGGAGTTTGAAGGACTTGTTGCCTGTGGTTGATGATTTGGAACGTGCGATGGAGTCTATAAAATCGGCACAAGACGTGGAAGCGGTGAAGGAAGGTATGGAATTGATTCTCAATAAGTTCAAGGATTATCTTACGAAACAGGGCGTTGCCGAAATCGAAGCGAAAGATGTGGCTTTCGACGTTGATAAACACGAGGTTGTAGCCAAGTTCCCTGCTCCAAGCGAGGATATGAAAGGAAAAGTTATTGATGTCACAAAAAAAGGATACACGTTCAACGGCAAAGTCATTCGATATGCACAAGTCGTTGTTGGTGAATAATTGATACGAACATGGCAGAAAAAAGAGATTATTACGAAGTGTTGGGCGTCGGCAAGAATGCCACGAAAGATGAGCTTAAAAAAGCCTATCGTAAGTTGGCTATTAAATACCATCCTGATAAGAATCCTGGCGACAAGGAAGCCGAGGAGAAATTTAAGGAAGCTGCCGAGGCTTACGATGTGTTGAGCGATGATGAAAAACGTCGCCGTTACGATCAATATGGTCATGCGGGCGTTGGTGGTGCTGCCGGAGGTGGTTTTACCGACGTGAATGATATTTTCTCTCACTTTGGCGATATTTTTGGCGATTTCTTCGGTGGTGGAGCTTCGTTTGGCGGCTTCGGTGGCGGTGGTCGTCGTCAGGTTGTTCGCAAGGGTAGCAATTTGCGTGTCAAGGTGAAGTTGAGTCTGGAAGAGGTTGTAAAAGGCACGGAACGAAAAATCAAAATCAATAAGAAAGTTGCTTGTACTGCATGTGGTGGTACGGGCGCAGCTTCGTCAAAGGATATTCAGGACTGTCCCGATTGTAAGGGAACGGGCTATGTGGTTCGCATGGTGAACGGCATTTTTGGCCGTATGCAACAACAAATGACGTGTAGCCGTTGTAATGGCGAGGGTAAAATCATCACGCACAAGTGTCCTACGTGTAACGGCGAAGGCGTGGTTGATTCCGAGGAGACCGTTACCTTGAAAATCCCTGCCGGTGTTGCCGACGGTATGCAGTTGAATATGGCTGGAAAAGGTAATGCAGCCCGTCATGGCGGCGTGAACGGCGATTTGCTCGTATGGATTACCGAAGAGGAACATCCTGATTTTGAACGCGACGGCAATGACTTGATTTACGACTTACATATCAGTTTCCCTGATGCCGTGCTTGGCTCAACGGCTGAAATTCCTACGGTCGAAGGTCCTGTGAAAATTAAGGTGGAAGAGGGTACACAACCTGGTAAAATTCTTCGTCTGCGTGGCAAGGGCGTTCCCGATGTAAACGGCTACGGACGTGGCGATTTGTTGGTACAGGTTCACGTGTTCGTTCCAAAATCTGTTTCAAAGGATGATAAGAAACTGCTTGAAAAAATGCAGGAGTCGGAATCATTCAAGCCCAGCAAGAAAAATGGTTTCTTCGATAAGATGAAAGGTTTCTTCGAGTAAGTAGTTTTTATTGAAAAAATAATATATTTGCACATAATGCGACGTGTTATTTTTTGTAAAAACTATTGACTATGGATTATTGCAAAATTACCAAAATGCCAACGTACACGTTGGTTGAGATTCTGACAGAGCGTTTGGATTTGCAGATTGCAACGTCATTGAAGGCCGATTTGGTACAAATGAACGGAAATCGGGAGAAAAACATTGTTCTTGATTTGTCTAATTGTTCGTATTGCGATTCGTCGGGTTTGAGCGCCATCTTAGTCGCAAATCGTTTGTGTAAGAATGCCAATGGCGTTTTCATTCTGTGTGGTTTGCAGGAGGCCGTTGCTCGTTTGATTACCATATCGCAATTGGATTCGGTGCTTCACATTGTTGCCGACAAGGAAAAAGCCGAGGAATACTTTACGGTATGATTGAGGACTATTCTCTCACGGTATTAGGTTGTAGCTCTGCAACGCCGAATTCGGTTCGTTTTCCGTCTTCGCAAGTGTTGCATTTCTTGGGAAAATATTTCTTGCTCGATTGTGGCGAAGGCACGCAAATGCAACTTCGTCGGGCAAAAGTACCGTTTGAGAATATCAATGCGATTTTTATCTCTCATCTTCATGGCGACCATTATTTTGGTCTCTTCGGATTGCTTGCTTCGCTTAATCTTACGGGGCGAAAAACACCTCTGGTGATTTATGGACCGCAAGGTCTGGAAGAACTCATAATGTTTCAGTTTAAGCAAGATTCGCAACAATGGAAATTCCCGATTTTTTTCAAGGCTTTGCCCAAAGAACCGCTTGCATGCATTGAAGAAAAGAAAAATTATAAGATTTATTCCATTGCGCTTTCACATAGAATAGATTGCTGGGGCTTTTATTTCGTTGAAAATGAGCGTGAAAGGAATATCTTGAAATCTGCCATACAACAATATGATATTGGTGTGGAAGAAATAAAAAGTATAAAACAAGGTGCTGATTTACAATTAGATAACGGAACTATCATTCCGAATGGTGAAATTACGACCGACCCGTTGCCTTCATTTTCGTATGCCTATATTGCCGATACGATTGCGAAACCCGAAATAGCACAATATATTCAGGGAGTTCGCCTGATGTACCACGAGGCTACGTTTTTGCAGAATTATGAGGATTTGGCGAAAGAAACCTTTCATTCCACGGCACGACAGGCAGCTGAATGTGCTAAATTGGCTCATGCCGAAAAATTGATTGTCGGTCATTACTCTGCTCGCTATAAATCGACGGAAGGACATAAAAAAGAGGCGGAAGAAGTGTTTGAAAATGTGGAACTTGCGTCGGATTTATATGTGTACACCTTGGATAAGGCTCCCTATTGTATTTGGTCTCCAAAAATTATAAATGAATGAGAATTAAGAATTTATCCATATATCATTATAGAAATATCGAAGAGTTGTCGTTTGACTGCAACGAGTCGGTGAATTGTCTGATTGGGAAAAACGGAGTGGGAAAGACCAATATCTTGGATGCCATTTATTATCTGTCGTTTTGCAAAAGCAATCTCTTGTCAAATGATGCTTTGAACGTGAAACATGGCGAAAATGCATTCATTTTGCAGGGACTGTATGAAACGGAATCCGGCTCTCTGAAAATATCTTGCTCGTACAATCAGGACGAGAAATCGAAGGTGATTAAATGCAACGACAAGAAATACACCCGCTTTTCAGAACATATCGGCGTGATACCTGTTGTATTCGTTTCTCCTGCCGACATTGCTATAATTAACGAAGGCGGTACGGAACGACGGAGATTTCTCGATGCATTTATTTCGATGTACAATCGGGAATATCTTGATAATTTACTGACGTACAACAAGTTATTGCAACAACGAAATGCCTTGCTGAAACAGGGTACAGGGTTTGACGCGACATATTTTTCCATCCTTGACGAAAAATTGTCGCTTGCGGGAAAAGCTATTTTCGAAGAACGGGGAAAAGCTGTGAAGGTGCTTGCTGAGCAGACACGCACATTTTATGAGAAAATTTCAAAGAACGAACTTTGTTCCATCGAGTATTCGTCGCAGTTGAGCCAGAATGATATGAAATCGTTGTTGGAAAAGAATTTTGAACGTGACAAAATTCTTACTTACACCACCGTTGGCATACATCGCGATGATTTGACATTTTGCTTTGATGGAGAATTGATAAAAAATGTGGCTTCTCAAGGTCAAAAAAAGTCGTTTTTGCTTGCACTCAAATTTGCTCAGTATCAATTGATTAAGGAATTTAATCACGGAGAAAAGCCGTTACTTTTGTTGGATGACTTGTTTGACAAATTGGATAAGGACCGTGCACAAAATATCTATGATTTGGTTGATAATCAAGATTTTGGGCAGATTTTCATAACCGATACCGACAAAGTTCTCTTGCATTCCATTTTCGAGAAACGAAAAGCCTCGGGAACGTTTTGGTTGGTGGAAGACGGGAAAATCAGCCAGATAAAGGATTAAAGGCTCGAAATCAGTTGTGTTTGTTCTCATTAAATCTGAAAATGTATGCGTATGTTTAGAAATGTATTTTTGACGATTGTGTTTGCGCTCTGGAGCGTGTTCGGCTACGCGTTGGTTACGTTGCCGTCAATTTTTTGTGACAATATGGTGTTGCAACAGAATACCACGGTGAAAATCTGGGGATGGGCAAAACCATTCGAGGAAGTAACCGTGACGACCAGTTGGAACAATCAATCTTATAAAGTTACGACAAACAATACAATGACGTGGTCGGTAGAAGTGAGCACGCCCGATGGTAGTTTTACGCCGTATGAGATAACTGTGGAAGGCTGGCGGAAACTTACCATTAAAAATGTGCTGATAGGCGAGGTGTGGCTTTGTTCGGGACAGTCGAATATGGAGTGGTCGCCACGAAATGGCATTATGAACGGTGAACAGGAAATAGCCGCGGCTCAATATCCGAATATTCGTTTTTTCCAAGTTATACCACGAAAGTCAGAATTCCCACAAGATGATTTGTACGGAGAATGGAAGCCGTGTTCGCCTGAGACAATGATAGATTTCAGTGCAATTGGGTACTTTTTTGCCCGCGACTTGTTGAAAGAATTGAACGTGCCGATTGGAATGATTGGTTCTTATGTGGGTGGTTCTCCTATTGAAACGTGGATGCCAATGGATGGGTGGAAAGTATATGTGGAAGAATCGGCGAAACTTTTGCCCGAGGTTCCTTGGAGTCCGAGT
Source organism: Bacteroidales bacterium (assembly GCA_016285445.1). Taxonomy (GTDB): domain Bacteria; phylum Bacteroidota; class Bacteroidia; order Bacteroidales; family UBA1715; genus UBA1715. The sequence goes on along the minus strand of JAEEQV010000021.1, from coordinate 3,288 downwards.
ACGCCTGGTTGTTTATACAATGCAATGATAGCACCTATCACGCAATTCAAGATAAAGGGTTTCTTGTGGTATCAAGGTGAAGCAAACGAGCCCAATGCAGAGTATTATTTGGCGAACTTACAAGATATGATATGGTCTTGGCGGAAACATTGGATAAATAGTACTGGTGAACGATGGAACCAAATGCCGTTTTACATTGCACAGATTTCTCCATATAATTATGGCACGAAAGAGGCGTGTCCGAAAATACAATGTGCACAACTGTATGTACCAAACCAAGTTGCTCATTCGGCAATGGTTGTAACCAGCGATGTGGTTGACGATGTGAATAATATTCATCCGCAAAACAAACAAACTGTTGCACGGCGCTTTGCAAATCTTGCACTTTCCGAAACATACGGGAAAGAGATGGACCCGAATGCGATATTTTGTCCGTATAGCGTGTATGCTCAACGCATGGATAAGGGCGTATCTGTGTTTTTTAAAAACGTGAAAGATTTACATTCAACCACAAAGACAATTTCCGGGTTTGAAGTAGCAGGCGAGGACGGTGTTTTCTATCCTGCAAAGGCAAAAATAGCGAAGGACGAGGAAACTGGCACGAATTCATGTGTTGACTTGCCCTGTGCCAAAGTCAAGGAAGTAATGCAGGTACGCTATGCGTGGAGCAATACGGCACAGCCTTCGTTGCGGAATGAATATGGCTTGCCGTCGTCTTGCTTCTTGATTGATATGGTGTTTGACGAGAATGAGGTTGATGCCATTATTGATGTGGAACCTTCTGAAAGTGAATAGATGTCACTTTGATCAAAATGACGGGCAGATGGAATATCAAAAACATGATTAATTCTTGTATCTCCACGCAGAATCTTTCTCAAACAGTTTTCTGTATTGAATGGAAGGGGATGGAATAAAATCTCCGAGATTGAACGTATTCCATTTTGAATCAACGAGTTGTATGGTTGCTTCGTCGCTTGTGACGGGTGTCGGCCAGTCGCGGAGTTGCTCTTGTTCTATTTTGGAACTTCCGTCAATAATGAGGCAATTATTTTCTATGATGCAGTCTGTCTGTGGATTATAGTTGTTGAGCACGTGCCAAAGAATGTCTTTTGTGTTGTTTGCATCGAGCGTGTTGTCGTGCAAAATTATGCAACAAAGCTTTTCATCGTTTTGCAGCATCTGTTTTGCCGTTTCCATTTTGTTCTGGTGGGAATCGGCTGCAACAGGGACGAACGCAATGTGATTGTTGTTTTTCTCCTCTTTTTTCGTTGCGTCAATTGCCATTTTACTACCGAAGCCGATGTGTGGACTTGAATGGTCGAGAACGTCAAGGGCTCCTGGCTGTATTATGGTGTCTTTCAATGGGTTATAGTTTTGTTCTATAGCGGTGCGAATAGAGGTGTCTGTATTTGTTATGTCGCAGTCTTCGCTTACAATTATCAGTGTTTTGTTGCTTGCCATCTGACCTGCTCCCCAAAATGCGTTGATGACTTTTTGTACTTGTCCTTCGTACGATTTTTTGATTTTTGCTATTACCAAATTGTGCGAAACGCCCTCAAACGGCATGATGTAGTCAATCAATTCTGGGCAAAACAGCATTTTTATCGGGGCGAGGAAAATTCGTTCCGTCGCTTTCCCAATCCATGCATCTTCCATAGGCGGAATGCCCACGATTGTTGCTGGATAAACGGCGTTTTTCTTGTGCGTGATGCACGTGATGTGAAATTTGGGATAATAGTCGGGTAATGAGTAAAATCCCGTGTGGTCGCCAAACGGACCTTCAAGAAATTTATCTTCGTTTGGGTCAACGTATCCTTCAAGGACGAAATCGGCATCGGCAGGCACTTCCAAATCGTTGGTGATACATTTTACCAACGTGACGGGTTTTCGTTGCAAGAAACCGCTCAACATCTGTTCGTCAACATTTTCGGGAAGGGGAGCAGTGGCAGAAAAAATGTTTGTCGGGTCGCCACCAAGAGCCACGCTCACGGGCATTCGTTTGCCAAGTCGTTTGTATGCCTCATAATGATTTGCCCCCGTCTTATTCTTGTGCCAATGCATTCCAGTAGTCTGACCGTCAATTACTTGCATACGATACATTCCCATATTTCTCGCACCTGTTTCCGGATGCTTGGTAATGACCATCGGCAAGGTTATGAATTTGCCTGCATCGTGTTTCCAACATTGCAGAATCGGCAGTTTTGTCAGGTCAACAGTTTCCTCAATCACTTCCTGACAGTCGCCTCTTCCTTTTTTGTGCTTTGGCATCCACGACTTTAGTTCTGCAAGAAGCGGTAGCATTGAAAGTTTTTCTTTCAGTGTGTTTTTGGGCGACGTGGCTTGAGTAAAAATAGTTTCAATGCGTTGTTTTAAATCGTCCAACTCGTTGCAATTCAATGCCATACATATACGTTTCTGGCTTCCCAGCGCATTGATTAGCAAAGGGAAGTCGGTTCCATTGTTGGTATACAACAACGCTTTATTGCGATTTTCAGGTGCTTTTGAGATTCTGTCGGTAATTTCGGTGATTTCCAAATCGGTGCTCACACGTTCGGAAACAACGATTAACTCGTTTTCATCTTGTAGTTTTTGTATGAAAGACGAGAGGGTGCTCATTGTTATTTAACCGCAACGGCTTCGTTGTAATCCTTGTCGGTAATTGAGTAATAATACACCGTATTATTTGCCTTATCGGACTGACCGACCATTTCAAAATTCGAGTACCATAAAATGTTGTTTCTTTGTGCTGAATCAGCATAGAAATTCAACACTTTCGTGTCGTCAAAATAGATTTTTGCTGAATCAGGGTAGTAGAAGTCAAAAATGTTGTCATTTTTTTCATAAAACGAATTTGCAGCGACAGTAATCGTGTCAGAAGACGTTTTGTAATAATAGTACACAACTTTCACATTGTGTTCCGTTTTATTTTTAATGACATACAAATTATGATACACAGGTGTTTCGGGGCAGGCAACTAATGCGAACAATGCCACGACGAGAATAACTAATTTCTTCATAATGCTTCTATTTTTTTACAAAGATAATTTTTTATGTGATGTTGTCTTGCAATAACCTCACTTTTTTACATTTTGTTTTGGTAGGATTATTTATTGAGTTCCCTATATTTGTTTCGTGCGGGAGCGGCATAAATACTATTTTGGTAATCAGAGATGATTTTCTTGTATTTTTCTTTGGCTTTGTCGTAGTTTCCTTCGTTATAATAATATTCTGCTTGTTTATATATGGCTTTGTCGGCATATATTTCGTATGAAAACCTGTTTTCTATTT
>JAEEQV010000020.1:0-14850 GCA_016285445.1 Bacteroidales bacterium | reverse complement strand
ATTGTAAAAATCTGTCAATTTTTCAAAATACGACTATTTCTACGTTGCAACGAGATTCGGATGGTTTTGTGCTTACGGCAGAAAACAATGTGACATATCACGCTAAAATGGTGCTTATTTGTTCGGGGGCGGCTTCCATGCTTGCTCGTTCCGTAACAGGAGCATCGTTTACCCGAAACAATATGGGTGTTGCCATTCGTGCGTATTATCGTGGCGTGAAAGACTTACAGGAGGGAACAATCGAATTACATTATAAAAAGGAGTTTTTCCCAGGTTATCTGTGGATATTCCCCTTGGCTGACGGCATGGCAAATGTGGGCTTTGGGTGGCATTTAGGACAGCCATACCCAGAGAAAATTCAAGATGTAATGTACAACTGGATACAACAAGACGATACATTACGTCAACGTTTTTCCGATGCAGAGCAAATCAGTTTGTTACAAGGTGGCTTGATTCCATATAATACGACAGAATTTGATTGCTATGGCGATAACTATTGTATTTGTGGGGATTCGGCAAACTTAATTGACCCTATTTCTGGTGGTGGAATCGGTTCAGCAATGTTAAGTGGACATTTTGCAGCTCAAATAGCCGAAAAAGCGATAATGATAGGGGATTGTAATAAGACTGTGACACGAGAATATGCCGAAAAGTTGTGCAAACGAGTGCAGTCAGAAATGAAAACACGTTATTTCTTGCAACAAAAAATTGCAAAGCATACGTGGTTATTGGATGTGTTGGCGTTCCTAGGAAAACATTCCAGAATTCTGGATCGTATAAAAAAATGGTATTTGGAATAATTTTTGGTACATCTAAACAAATAATCTTATATTTTTGCAAGAATAAAAAAGATGACTATGAAAACATTAAGAAATTTTTTAGGCCTTAGTTGCGTGTTGTTCCTTTCTATGCAATTGAATGCACAATATCTATCGTTCAACAACGATGAATATAATTATGGGATAATTCCTACTAATAGCATCAATACGCAAGCTCTATTTTCGTGTACAAACAGAGGTAGTGAACCTATTACAATCACAAAAATTGAAACTTCAAGTCGTTACATTACCTATGAACTGACCAGAAAGGTACTGGAACCGGGAAATCGTTCGTCAATAAACATAACACTTAATCCCAGAAAGTTACATTCACTTTTTACGGAATACGTTTACGTTTATACCACCGATCAAATGTTGGGAAAGATCACATTAACATTAAAAGGAACTGCCAAGAACCTTGACCCCTCTATCGAACAACTATACCCCAGCGTCTTTGACGTTGTAAGAATGAGCTCGTTGAATATTAATTACGGAACGATTTTCTACCCCGCCACTGTGGTTGACACAATCGTGGTATATAATCCGCAAGATACGGCGGTTACTATGTTGTTCCCCAGTGTGCCGAATTATATGACCGTGCAAATGTATCCAGAAGTAATTCAACCTAATTCATCTTCTTTGATGGTAATTTCATACGACTCAAAACGTAGCAAGGGATGGGGAAACATTTATGACAAACTATATCTTGGTTTTCAGGGAAAGAGAATAAACTATAAAATGCATGTGTCCGTTTCTGGAATGATAACAGAGGATTTCTCTAATATGACGGAAGAACAGATGAGAGACGCTCCCAAAATAGGTTTTGAAACGACAGAATTTTGTTTTGATACCATTAGAAAAGGAGAACCTGTAGAATGTAAATTTCATTTTAAGAATGAAGGAAATTCAACCTTGGAAATACGTAAGATAAAGACTTCTTGTGGTTGTACAGCTGGTACGATGGAGAAACTTTCGTATGCGAAGGGAGAAGAAGGGGACGTTACCGTTACCTTAAATACGAGAAACAAAAACGGAAATGTTCGTCAAACGGTGACGATTATTTCTAACGACCCGAAGAATACGGAATCAAGAGTTGTCATTCACGGAGTTGTAGTTGATTAACTGCAATGAAGAAAACGATATTTATTATTTGTTTGTGGCTTTTTGCTTCGTGTGCAACTCACGAAGGCATTGTTTCCGTATGCAATACCGACCGTTACAAACTTTCGTCCATTCAGCTGAAAGGGGCGGTATATTCTACGCCAGTCAAGATTGCTGACAATACTTTGGTAGTAGGTACACACAAGAAATCCATATATTTCCTGACGACGAACGACACCATTCAGACCGAACACCGTAAAAACTTGCCCGTCCACACTGATGAAACAATTCTTAACGTATATAGGGCAAAAGCGTGGATTCATGCAACCCCTGAAGTTGTATTCGATTCCTTGGTCTCAATTGGCTCATATGACGGAAATATGTATTTTTTCAAACCTAATGGTGAATTATATATGAAAAAACGTCAGGGCGGACGAATCTACACAAATCCTGTGCAACTCAACCCCGACTGGATTGCATTCGGTCTTGGCAAAGGGCTGAAATACTATAATATGCAGATTGACAGTGTACTTTTTGTACGAATAAAACATCTTACCCACGGCAGCCCGACAGCTTTGAACGACGGTTTGTTGTGCATTGGTGGGAATGACAAGACGATGCATTTTTTTGACAAAAATGGGAAAGAGGTATCTCAATTCAAGACCGACGGATGGATTATGCACTCCAAGGCAATGGTTCAGAACGATTCTGTCGTTGTGTTTGGCTCATACGACAAAAATCTGTATTCCGTGACGTCTTCGGGACGACTTTTGTGGCAATTCAAGACGGATGGACGTATCCATGCTTCACCCCAACAATTTGCCAACGGAAACATTGTATGTGGCTCGTTCGATAAACATATCTATATCATTTCTGGAAATGGCGAGCAGATTGCGGCAATTCCTACCGAAAAGCGAGTCGTTTCTTCGGCAGCCATATTTGATGACTTTGCGGTAGTGGGGTCGTACGACAAACATTTGTACATCATCAATAGTATTGGACAAATCATTGAAAAAATCTACGTAGGAGGAAAGATTTTCTCTTCTCCTATCATTCTTGACGATGGCACTATTTTTTGTGCTACCACGAAGGGTGAGGCGTTGTTTCTTCGATTTCACAACAAGCCGTCATCTATAAAACTATAATAATTGTTCCCCGAAACAATCACGTGGTCGATTAGTTCGCAATCAAGTAATTTCATCGCTTCAATCACTTTTAATGTGATTTTTTTGTCTTCATGACTTGGTCGGCAATTTCCCGAAGGATGATTGTGGCATAGGATAACGCCTGTCGCCATAAATGAGATTGCGTGCGAAGCAATGATTTTCGTGTCAACCAGGGTGTTGGTAACACTTCCGGAACTAATCATTTTCGCTCCGAGAATAGCATGACTGTTGTTAAGGTAGATTACCCAGAACTCTTCGTGTCGCAAGTCGCCAATCTTGGGTTGCATATACAAAAAGATTTCCTTGCTTGAACAAATGCTGTTGTTTTTACGCACCTCGGCAACCGTTCTTCGTTTGCCAAGTTCAAACATGGCTTGTAGGGTAATGGCTTTCACTTGACCGATGCCCTTGATTTTCTTAAAATCGTTGATGGTGAATTTTCCCAATTCATTGAGATTGTTGTTGGCCGAAGCCAATACTTTCTTTGCCAGATCTACGGCAGATTCGTCTTTCGTCCCGCTACCGATTATGATAGCGAGCAATTCCGTCTCGGTAAGGGCAGAACAGCCCTTTTGGAGCATTTTTTCTCGTGGGCGGTCTTCTTCAGCCCATTGTTTAATGGTATTTCTCATGGTGCGGTTAATTAATAAAGAGAGATGTGGTACTCTCAGTTAAAACAAAGAACTGCACGAATGCAGTTCTCTGTTAGTCTTTGAAACAACGGATGCTTAATCCTGATTTTTCATACATCTTAAAGCGGACAACGCCCGTGTAGCTTGTGTCAATCTGTCGTACCCAGACAAAATCGCCTTTCTCGTCTTTCCCCGTAGTTGATGACCAATACACACCGGCTTCGCCACGTTGTGCGAACGTTCCGTTTATGCTCGCGTATCCTCCGAAGTTGAATCCGTAATCATTTACTAGTTTTTTAACAATGTTTACGTCTGCTCCACGGGTAATTTCCGTCTCACCACTCTTGGTAAGGTCAGAGGCAGACATTCCAAGTGCTTGTTCAAAAATCATCCATTCAATATCCGACGGAATGTGGTAGCCGTTCGGACAAATTCCTTGGACATTTTTGATTGAACCGTTGGCAACTTGTTTTTCATATTGTGAAAGAATTTCTTTGGAAATCGTCGTTGCAATTGCTTCTGAAACAGCTTCTGAAATTTTTATGGACATCTCAGCAGCAATACTTGCCAATGTCGCATTATCGATATATTCAAGCAAACCCGCTTCGGTAACGGCATCGCCTATTGCAACAATAATACGTGTGTTGATGATGGTTTCTAAATTCGTAATGTCAATGCTCTCGTTTGAATCATATAATGCCTCCGAGAGCGCTTTTTCTATGGCTTCTGCAAGACACGTTTTCACGAAAGCAGCACCAATTTGTTTGCCACCCGCACCATTTTCAATTTTTTGTTCCGTTTCTGGAGCATATTGCTCTGCATATTTAGAAGCTATTGCGGAAATGTTTGACGTACTACGAATATTCTCTATGTAATCGGGAATACCATTATTATTCGCATCAGCGTTGGAAATCTCGTTCTGCGAAGATGATTGAGCCGCATTGACAGTTGTCTCGTAAGCGTACAAGCCACCATTTTGAGAGCAATATTTTTCCAGATCCATATAGCAAAGTTTTGTTCCTACAGGAACTTTTGACTCTGTTGTAGGATTTTGATTAGGATTACCTGGATCATCGCCACCTCCCTCTCCTGAATTACCGCTGCCAGAAAAGAATGGCGAGCCGTCGGGATTTTGCGTGATGTTAAGGTTGGTACCCAGCACGCCAATTGTCTTGTCTTTTTCGTCAATTACGCCATCACCATTGGAATCGTAGCGAATCGGATCATTTTCTTTCAAAAGTTCACCTTGATATTCTATATACCCTTCAGGTGCTTCCGTATTTTTATTCCTTTTGCAGGCCGTTATAGACAAGAGAATCAGACCAAGAATAATGAAACTATTTCTTCTCATAGTAAATCTTAATTTTTAATGATGGTTCCTATTTTATCACCAGACACGATTTTTTTCAAAGAAGTTACATCACCTACGTTAAAAACGATGATTGGCAAGTTATTTTCCTTGCACATGGTGAATGCAGTCAAATCCATAATCTTCAATCCTTTGGAATATGCCTCGGTGAACGTGATTTCATCGAATTTCTTTGCATTAGGATTTTTTTCGGGATCGGAGTCATACACACCGTCAACACGAGTTCCTTTCAGTAACACGTCGGCTCCGATTTCAACAGCACGGAGAGCGGCTGCTGTATCGGTTGTGAAGAAAGGATTTCCTGTTCCACCGCCGAAAATAACCACTTCATTGTTTTCGAACGCTTTTTTCACAAGACGTTGCGAATATGGTTGCCCAATCGGTTCCATTGAAAAACTTGTAAGAACGCGAGATTTTATATTTATTGTTTCAAGAGCAGATTGAAGAGCCACAGCGTTAATAACCGTTGCCATCATACCCATGTAGTCGCCTTTGATTCTGTCGAATCCTGTGGTTTTACTATTCAAGCCACGATAGATATTTCCTCCGCCGATTACGACAGACACGTTCACGCCCAAGTCGACAACTTCTTTAACTTGGTGAGCATACTTCAATAATTTATCGGGATCGATGCTGAAACCGTCAGCTGCCTGAAGTGATTCACCGCTGAATTTCAATAATATTTTTTTGTATTGTAACATAGTTCATCAATTATGCGAGCAAGATAGATAAAAAAAAGGAGAGTTACGAAAAATAACTCTCCTTTTTGATGTATAAAACACTAAATTTTAGTTTGAAAGTCCATAACGTTTGAATTCAGTTACTTTCAAACCCTTTTGTGTAGCTTCAATGTGTTGTCCCACTGAAATTTTACCATCTTTAACAAATTCTTGGTTGATAAGAGTTGATTCTTTGAAGAATTTGTTCAAACGACCTTTCGCAATGTTTTCAACCATAGCGGCAGGAATGTTGTTTTTCTTTTCAGCAGAAACTTGTTCCTTGATTTCGCGAGCTTTAGCAGCTTCATCTTCAGTCAACCAACCTTTTGCGATGTTAGAAGACATGTGGTCTTCGGAATCAACAAGATTAGGATTGATGCCAGCTTTTTTAAGAGCAACTTCAACAGCTTTTTGAATTTGTTCTTGTACTGTCTTTTCTTTTGCGATTTCAATTTCGGAATCAATAACAGACTGAGGAACTGCGTCTTGGTCAACGGCAACAGGATTCATTGCTGCTACTTGCATAGCAACGTCTTTACCAAGTTGTGCATCGTTTACTTTTTCAGAGAAGCCAACGATAGTTGCAAGTCTGTTACCCATGTGAGTGTAAGCGAAAGAATTTACAGACGTTACTTTTTCGTAGTAACCCAAATCAATCTTTTCACCGATTTTACCCATTTGGTCAGTCAATTGGTCAGCGATTTTTCTACCGTTTATTTCCAATTGTTTCAATTCGTCAGCATTTGCAGGAAGAACTTCCAAAGCCTTGTCAAGAATTGATTGTGTGAATGCGATGAAATCAGCATTCTTTGCAACGAAGTCAGTTTCGCAGTTTACAACTACGATAGCGGCTGTTTTTCCGTCAGCGGTAACGCCACTCAATACACAACCTTCTTTTGCGTCACGGTCTTGACGTTTGCTTGCAATTTTCTGACCTTTTTTTCTTAAAAATTCTATTGCTTTGTCGAAATCGCCTTCAGATTCAGTCAATGCCTGTTTGCAGTCCATAAGACCAGCGGCAGTGATTGCACGAAGTTTAGCGATATCAGCAGCGGTAATGTTTGCCATAGTCGTCAATTATTTTTTTGTTGTTTTTCTTGCAGCAGTTTTTCTTGCTGGTTTAGCAGGCTTTTCTTCTGCTGGAGCCTCTGTTGCTTCTGCTTTAGCAGCAACTTCTGCTTCTTTATCTTTTTCAGCTTTTCTTTCAGACAAACCTTCTTGGATTGCGTCACAAACCTTAGAAAGGATTACTTCAACTGATTTAGAAGCGTCGTCGTTTCCTGGGATTGCGAAATCTACAAGATTTGGGTCAGCGTTTGTATCAACGATAGCAAATACAGGAATACCCAAGCGAGTTGCCTCTTTGATAGCGATATGTTCGCGAACAACGTCAACTACGAACAATGCAGCAGGAAGGCGAGTCAAGCTCACGATGCTACCAAGGTTCTTTTGTAGTTTTTCACGTTGACGGTTGATTTGTAAAATTTCACGTTTTGAAAGAGAAGCAAAAGTACCGTCTTGTTCCATTTTGTCGATAGCCGACATTTTCTTAACGGCTTTACGGATAGTTGGGAAGTTAGTCAACATACCGCCGCTCCAACGTTCAGTAATGTAAGGCATACCTACTGATTGTACTTTTTCAGCAACGATGTCTTTTGCTTGTTTTTTGGTTGCAACGAAAAGGATTTTGCGACCAGATTTTGCAATTTTTTTCAAGGCCTCAGCCGACTCATCAATCTTTGCTACAGTTTTGTGAAGATCAATAATGTGGATACCGTTTTTCTCCATAAAGATGTATGGAGCCATAGCTGGATGCCATTTTCTTTTTAAGTGTCCGAAGTGAACACCTGCTTCTAGCAATTCTTCAAAATTTGCTCTTGCCATTTTTTTTGTTGTTTGCATTCAATATTAAAGCAATTCACAAGTAGCACAATATAATGTGGTCTTGCGGATTTTGAGTCTAAACAACGCTCTAATTCGAATAGGTTAATATTAACGTTTACTAAATTGAAATCTTTTACGAGCTTTCTTCTGACCTGGTTTCTTACGTTCAACCTCACGTTGGTCACGTGTTAAGAAACCTTGTTTTTTCAAAGGACTCTTGTTTTCTTCGTCCATTTTTACCAAAGCTCTTGCGATAGCCAATCTTGTAGCTTCTGCCTGACCTTTGATTCCGCCGCCCACCAAATTAACTTTGATGTCGAAATCACCTTCTTTTTCAAGAAGTGATAATGGTTGTTTTACGATGAAACGAAGACGTTCCTCTGCAAAATATTTATCTAACTCACGGTTGTTCACTGTGATTTGACCTTTGCCTTCTTTTACATAGATTCGAGCAATTGCCGATTTTCTTCTACCTAAAGCGTTAATTACTTCCATTGTCTATTTAATTATAACTTTAATTCTTTTGGTTGTTGTGCTTCTTGTTTGTGGTTAGGACCTACATATACAAACAAATTTTTCAAGCAGTCTCTTCCCAAAGAATTTTTTGGAAGCATTCCTGCTACGGCATTTTTAATAATCTTTGTAGGATCTTTTGCCATTAAATCTTCTGGAGTTTGTTTTCTTTGACCACCAGGATACATTGTGTGATGAATGTAAACTTTGTCGGTCATTTTCTTTCCCGTAAATTTCACTTTTTCAGCGTTAATTACGATTACTCCATCTCCGCAATTCACATTGGGAGTAAATGACGGTTTGTGTTTTCCTCTGATGATTTTCGCAATCTGGGAACACATTCTACCTACTACTTGGTCGGTTGCATCAACAACGAACCATTCCTTTTGAACAGTAGCCACATTGGCTGATTTCGTCTTGTAACTTAAAGTATCCACTTGAGTTAGTTTTTATTAAATATACTTTTCCCATTAATCGGGACGCAAAAATAATAATCATTTTGATTTTACAAACCCAAACGCGATTTTTTCTTCGTTTCTGAAAAAAAAAACATCAGAAATAAAGTTTTTCGCTAAATCTTCTTGCATAGAATTACAAAAGTGGTATTTTTGCCGAAAATTTTGACTCCGTAGCTCAGTTGGTAGAGCAATTGACTCTTAATCAATGGGTCGAGAGTTCGAGCCTCTCCGGGGTCACAGGGATAAAACCTTGATTTTAAGGCGTTTATGAGACTAAAAATCATAAACGCCTTTCTTTTTTACCCGAATTTTACAAATTATTTGCAAACATCCGTAACTACTTGATTTTGTTTTGTTTTGTAGATTTTTTATTTTTGTTTGTGAATTTGAGTTGATACAAATGTTTGCAAAATGTTTGCAAATGGAAAACGGCTAAAATGCTTGATTTTACTACATTTGTTTCGATGTTGAATCAATTTTGTTTGCAAATAATAGAAAAAATAAAGAATATGGCTGTTGTAAAAGTTGAATTAGACGTTCGGTACAAAAATGCGAATGGGGAACACCCAATAAAGTTTTATGTTTCAAGTAACAGAACCACCGCTCGTATTGCTACCAATATCTTTGTAAAAGAATCGGATTATCTTGGAAAAGATGAGAAATACATAAAAGCATCTGTGTTTAATTCCGAGCAAATTAACAAAGACCTTACGGAACAGTTGCTCAACTACCGAAATAAGATTTCTTCGCTGGGTGTGAAGTCCGCCAATATGAGTGCAACCGAAATAAAGAAGTATCTGTTATCGGATGAGTTGGAAGAAAATGGGAATATAGGTTTTACCGATTATGCACAAAAACAAGTTGATAAGTACACAGGTAGTTCCAAACAGATATTGGAAAGAACCATAAGAATGGTCGATGAGTTCTTTGAGGGAAGAAAGGTTTTCTTCGATGATATAACGGTTGGCGTTCTTCGTGATATGGATGCCAAATGGGCAAAAACTCAAAGTATAAATTCAAGAGGTTTTTATTTCCGTACTCTCCGTTCTATTTTTAATCGTGCGATTGACGATGAATTAACAACAAATTACCCATTCCGCAAGTTCAAAATAAAAAGTGTTGCGAAAGCGAAACACGTTCTTCCTGTTGAAACTATAAGAAAACTAATTTCTCTTGACTTTGGAGCAGAAGAAAAACTACGAGAATTGGCTCGTGATGTTTTTATGTTGTCATTTTACCTTTGTGGTGCTAATCTGAATGATATTTATAATTGGACTGACGCAAACTATAAAAAGGGAAAGATAGTTTTTGTAAGAAATAAAATTAAAAGATTTGAACCTGAACCCGTAGAAATAACATTACAACCAGAGGCACTTGCCATACTACATAAATATAAAGGTACGGAGCATCTCTTTTCTTTCGCTGATACATATAAGGACTATCAAACCTTTATTGGCAATGTAGATAAACGAATCAGAGTTTTGCGAGAACGAGTAGGTTTTGATGAACTTACAATGTATTACGCCCGTTATACTTGGGCTACAATTGCCGACAAAATTGGGATAGACGAAAAGGTTATTTCTAAATCACTTGGACATACGCCAACCTCTGTCGCAGGTAAATTCTATATCACATACGATTGGAACAGAACTGACGAAGCCAACCGTAAAGTGATAGATTACGTTATGAATTTCTGACGAGGAAAAATCAAAATATCCTTTCCACTTCAAAACATACACAATCCTCGTTAAACTCAAAACGAATATCTTGTGTGGGAACCACCATTGTTTTGCAATGTCTATCAACAATAAGGAATGCTTTGTCTTGTATGCTGTAGGCTATCACATTTTGAAAAACACCACGAAAATCGTACAAAAATGGTGATTGGGCAATTACATCGGAAAGGTCGGTGGCACTCCAGTCGCATTGATTGATGAATTGCGAAACATCATATATGTTTTGTGCTGGGAACGGTAACATTTGGGGTTGTTTAGCACTTACAAAATAAGGCACACGAAACTCCGACAAATACTCAAATTGACTATATGGGAATGGCGTTTTGTTGTTTTTTGTTGGTACTGCTTTTAGATTGTTCCCAAATGCCGTTTCCAAACAGAAATCATTCTCATTCCAAAACAAATAAAAATCTCCACAACACGTTATAAGATTCCCTATGCCACAATACATCGGGAATCCATTGCTCTGCAAAAACGGATGTAACACTTTTTGCTTCCAATTGTTTTTGCTCAAATATCTTGCGAGGTGGTTTACTCTTGGGGAACAGGCAACAGATTTTATTGGTGTAAAGTCGCAAGCCCATTGAAAATTGTGTTCTCCCACGTAGTAGTTGTGGTACACTCTGCTTACACACAGGATTTGGTCGTTGTAACTGAATTGCTTTGGAATTGCAAGTCCGTCGTTGAGTATTTTCTGTGTAAAATCCATAGGTTAGTAAGAAAGAAAGGTTATAACTGGTTGATTTTTAACGCAGTAAGGAAAAATTTCCTTACTCTATTGATTTTGAATGATTTGCGACCTTTCTTTCTTACTAATGTATTTATTGAACATTGCTTGAAAGTAAGAATCTGTTTTTCCAATTGCTTTATTCATTGTTGCTTGTAGCACTTTCAATTCGGGGAATCGTTCAAAAAATCTTCCTATCAGTTCCTGTGTTGAAAGTGGAATTTGTTTTGCGTTCGAAGAATCAATCTTTTGTAGAACCTGCAATGTGCAAGACACGAAATAATTGGTACAAGCCAACGCATAACGAACATCATCGGCAGTTATAACAACTCGCTTGTTTGCGATTGCCGTGATGAGTGCAACTCGTTCCAAACAAACCATCGACTTATCGTAGGTGGCACAAACTCTGTCGTCGGCAGTATTTTGTTTGTTGACGTTTACCACATTGTTGCCGTAGTCGTAAATCAAGTTGAGTGCTTCGTCGGAAAAACAAAGTTCCGTTTGGTTGCTGTAATGTGTCTGCAAATCGTACAGAAACGCACTCCATTGCGTTTGCAGTTCTTTTGTGTTGAATTGTTTTCTTCCAAATGTTCGTTGTCCGTTTCCATTGTGGTACACAAACAGGAAACGATAGATAAATCCATTGTCGATAAGCCCTTCCGAAAAACATTTGTGTAACATATTGGGTTGTATGCCACCCAATATGTTGAGAAATGGACTATCAACCAACATCGATTCTTTTGAAACCCTATCGCAGGCAAAACTTGTGTTGTCCGAAATGGATAATAGTTGCGAAATCTCGCCACTTTTGGAATATCTGTTTGTATTGTCGAAAAATCCCTTCAATTCGTCGGTGTTCTGCAACATACCATTATTATAAGAAAGATATTCGTTCCGTTTTTCGGGTGTGGAATCGTCGAGCAGGAATTTTGAAAAACGAGGTTTTTCTGTTTGTTGCTGTTCTTCTTTTGATAAAGATTCGTAATGCTTGCAGTCTGCCCTGTATTGTTCAAACGATTTTCGGTCTGCTTCGAGCAAGGGCTTTGTAAAGAACTTTTGAGGGTCGCTTTTGCCAACACCCGAATTTGCCACTATGCAGAACCAACACGAAGAAAAGTTTTCGTGAACACCATCGTTAGAAAGCACGTTTTTCCCAACAACCGTGCTAATGACGGCAAAAGCCGACACCACAGAAAATTCACGAGGAGAATCATAACCTTTGGAAACCATAGCGATGATGTCTTGAAGATTTTGAGGAAGACCGAAAATGGGTAGTTCCGTAAATTCTCTTTTTTTTTCATTTCCTTTAATATCGCTTGTTATATTAAAAGATTGACGTGAACCTGCACTTTGCTGATTCACGTCGATTTCTCTCATATCCATCTATTTATTTGGTATTACCTCGTAACTAATTCGAAGCATATCACCATTGGGATTGTTAAGCATCATCATATCCAAGATAACGCTTAATTTCTCTAATTTTTTGATGTTATTCTCATAGCAACGGATAACTTCGTAATCATACTCATCGTCTTTATCCTCATATTGTTTTTTTATATACTCAATCTTTCCTTTGTAGTACTCGATTAAATCATCGATGAAATGATTTATATTATGTACATATTCTTTGTGAATAATATCTGAAGCAATACAAAAATGCATAACTCCGCCACCAATTTCCTCAGTTACAATCATATATGGCACACGAGATTCTTTCTTTACATTATTTTCCATATTTTTTTACTTTTTATCGTTAATACTTTTTATGATTTCTTCTCTAATTTCTTTTGCTGTTTTTTTTCTTCCCGACTTCAGCCATTCGTCGATTGCAGGTCGGTGGAAATACAGTTTCTTGCCCTTTTTACAAAATGGAACTTTGTTGAAATGTGTCCATCCGTAAATGGTGGGAACTGCTGGATGGTCGGGCAAATAATCCGACAATCCTTGTGGCGAGAGCCACTCGCTTTGATTGCCTGCGAGTTTCCCGATTATATCCTCAACCTTGCGGTCTAAAAACTCCAAATGCTCCTGCATTTTTGTTGATGTTTTCAGTAATGTGCCGACCGCAATTGGCACATCGTTAAAAGAAATACCTTGTACTTCTTCCTGGCTTGTTCTGTTTTCTGCCATCTTCTTAATTTTTTTAGTTTATGGATTGTGATTTTCACAACCTCTGTGTGCAAAAATAGAGGTCGTATTTTGTGCGGAATTTTTGCGGAAAAAAATTTTGTGATTTTTTGTAATTGACTGATTTTCTTTTGATTAAAATAGCAGTTACAAAAAAAAGTGTCGGATTTTTGTCGGAAAACAAAACATACATAAATACTTAATAATCAAACAAATAAAGCAATTCGGAACAAAAAAGGCAGGTAATTTTGTCGGAAAACACCTACCTTGCATTGTTCGTTTTGGTATGTAAAACTGATTGTTTTGTTCGATTATCTACATTCCCGAAAGGATTTTTGGAATGTTTTTGTAGCGATTTCCTCTGCTATGTTTCGTCCGAGTATCTCGTCCAATGTTTGCATTAGAAACTTTTTACCTTCTGTTCTTGTTTTGTTTTCCTCATTAAACACTAACGAAAAATCACGAGAAAGTACCATTTTGGTAAATTCCTCTATGGTAACCGCTGGAAGTTTCTTTCGTAATAGTTCGTCCTTCAACAATGATTTATAGCATTTATATGCTTCCTTGATTTTTTCATCGTCGATATTGCTTGCAACAGGTATCCGTTGTTTTGCCTTTGCCATAACAATGGCAAGTTGGTTGTCTATATCTCTACCAATTCCTTTGAGTATACACACCGCACCAAAGCAACAATTGGGGTCGCAGGAGTTTCTTTTAACACATTCGTCTTCGTTGTATATTGCCTTGCAATCTTCCAATATCAGTTTTTGCTCCATCAAGTCGGCACCTATATCCGTCACGAACGAAAAATCCGCAAATTCCGTTCGGGCGGTAAGATTCAGTAAACTTTCAAGTTGTTCCTTTGTATATGTATAGTTTGTTATTTCCATTGTTCCTTATTATTTCCCCATTCTGAACCGACAAGTTGGTTCATATAGAGGCTTCTGATAGAATTAATTATTGCAAGTTGGCAGTCTGTAAGGCATTTAGGATTAGGGTCATTATTAGGGTCATTAGGGTCATTATATTATATATTGTTTAACGTGCAAATGTATCTATTTTCTGTCTAAAAACGCATATTCCCATATAACTATCATAAAGTTTATTCCTTTCTTTGTCTCTACTCATTCAAAAGTGTACCACTTTTGCAGATACTTATATGGTGATATTTTCTACTGTTCCGATGCTTATTTAATTATGATTTTTTTGTTTTCGTTGCCATTTACAAGCATGTAGATGCCAGTTTTTAGTTCCACAGTACCATTATCTAACGGAATCTCTGTACCTAAAACAGTGTATAATTTTGCATTTGCATCACACACATACAAAGTTCTGCCAGAAAGAGTATAACTCTTTTCTTGCGAGACTTCCATTACAGGTGTGTCATCTGCCTTCAATATCACTTCAATTGGCTCTGTCTTTTTGTAATAATAACCTTTTCCTGATTCTATATGTAGCAGGTATGAGCCGTTTTCTATTGTTTCAGGGAAATCTATTGTTGATTCTCCATTGCCCGAATTGAGTTGCCCCGACCAAACAAATTCTCCACTGATATTTGTTAAAGACAAATTCAATGGAACATTCTGCACATTTGAAAATA
>JAEEQV010000352.1:0-2794 GCA_016285445.1 Bacteroidales bacterium | reverse complement strand
AATTGCCACGTTCTGTATTTTCTTTACCAAAGTCGGAATGTATTTCCTGGAATATGTTCACCAACGATGGCGGTTGTTGTACCCCCTCGGGAACGGAAAACGACAATCCGTGGGCTTGTCCCGGACCATGATACGGATCCTGGCCGATAATCACAACTTTCACCTTGTCAAACGGAGTATAGGCAAAAGCGTTAAAAATATTGGGTCCGGCAGGATACACCACATATTTTTTCTTTTCTTCAACCAAGAAATTTTTCAGATTGACAAAATACGGCTTGTTAAATTCTGGCAACAAGACTTGCTTCCATGATTCTTCTATTTGTGGATCAATCATTTTCTCGTATTTTTCCAATTAACAATCCTTTTGTCACATTCCAGCGAAAACGCAATATCATATTGGCTTTCTTGGGTTTCAGCAGAAGCAGATAGAATAACCAGAGCACGAACGAGCCGCCCCATTTCAATATTTCTTTCAATAGCGATACGAAATATTCTCCAAATCCATTGCAACGGACTTTTTCGCTCACGCCGGCACCATACGCCATTCGCTTCACATAGTCAACTGTCGTTCTATTCTGTGGAATAACGTGATTCACAACCACATGAGGGAAATAAAACACGGGCATTTTCAATTTCTTTATTCGTTCAAAATAATCTTTCTCCTCGCCACCCATCAGATTTTTCTTTGAACGACCAAGTTTCTCGTTGAACAAGCCGACTTTCTCAATACAAGCACGACGGAATCCCATATTCGCACCAATCGGATAGGAATTTCCGCGGAACAAGCCTGTATATTGATATTTGTCAATAGCAGAAACAATCGGCATCAAGCGGGGCGACATCCAGTCTGGTTCCTTGCCACTTTCGTACAACGGGATTATTTTTCCACCAAATGCCATCATTTCGGGATATTGTGACAAATTCACCTGCAAATATTTCAGGTAATCGGACTGAACAAACGCATCGTCATCAAGAAAGACAAGGCAGTCACCTTTCGCTTCGGCAATTCCTCGGTTTCTCGCTGCCGACAAACCTTGTTTTGTTTCTACAACATAAGAATAGTGTACGTTGGGAAAATCGGCACGAAAACGTTTACATTCCTCTTCCGTATTGTCAGTACAATTGTTGTCTATCAACACTATCTCATAATCGTTGATAGGAAAATCGTTGAGAGCGATACATTTAAGCGTTCTATAAATGTATGCACCACGATTATACGTACAGACAATTAACGAAATCATATTATTTCAAAATCAGCAAAGCGTCACCGTATGAGCCAAACTTATACCCTTCTTTGATAGCCGTCTCGTAGGTTTTCTTAACCAAGTCGAAACCACCGAAAGCGCACACCATCATATACATAGTTGACTGAGAAAGATGGAAGTTTGAAATCAGACGATTTGCAATTGAAAAATCATAGGGAGGGAAAATGAATTTATTCGTCCATCCATCGAATGGTTTCAAGAATCCGTTCATAGAAACCGATGATTCCATAGCACGCAACACTGTCGCTCCACAAGCACAAACATTATGGCGATTTTCTTTTGCCTCGTTCACTTTGTCTGCAATTTCCGGAGTGATAATCATTCGTTCGGAATCCATTTTGTGTTTGGTCAAATCCTCAACTTCAACAGCACTGAAATTGCCCAATCCCATGTGTAACGTAAGATATTCAATGTTTACACCCTTGATTTCCAAACGTTTCATCAATTCGCGGCTAAAGTGCGTTCCCGCAGCTGGCAATGCCACCGAACCTTCTTCCGTGGCAAAAATATTTTGGAAACGGTCTTGATCGGAATCTTCCACTTTACGACCAGCCAAAATATGGTCGGGAAGCGGTGTTTCGCCTAACGAGAACAAGATTTTCTTAAACGTGTCATAATCTTCTTCACACAAGAAACGGATAGTTCTTCCACGTGAAGTTGTGTTATCAATTACTTCGGCTACAAGTTCATCATTTTCACCGAAATACAATTTGTTTCCAATACGGATTTTACGAGCAGGATCAACAAGCACGTCCCAAAGATATTGCTCGCGATTCAATTCGCGCAACAAAAATACTTCGATTCTTGCTCCCGTACGTTCCTTGTTTCCGTACAATCTCGCAGGAAAAACTCTTGTGTTATTCAACACCAAAACATCTTGATCTTCAAAATAATCAATGATATTCTTAAAAATCTTGTGTTCGATTTTCCCCGTTTTTGCGTCCAAGACTAACAAACGAGCCTCATCACGATTTTCTGACGGATACAAGGCAATTGATTCAGTAGGAATCTTCAATCTAAATTCTGATAACTTCATAATACACTATTTTCCTGTTCTATAATTTCTTGAAACTTTTCAATTGTGATACAATCTTCCAAACCAACTTCTCCAACTTTTGTGCGTTGTAACGCTGTCAAATATGCTCCGCACATCAATTCACTTCCGATGTCTCGTGCCAGTGAACGAATATACGTGCCTTTGCTACATGCAACCTTGATTGTTATTTGTGGTAAATCATAGTCTAACAATTCAATTTTGTCAATGCGAACGGTGCGTGGTTCAATCTCCACATCCTTGTTTTTCCGAGCCAGCTCGTATGCTCTCGTTCCGTTCACTCGTATTGCCGAATACAACGGTGGCACTTGCGATATTTCGCCGACGAATTGCTTCAATGTTTCCTCCACCAACGATTTTGTCACAAAATCAATGGGATACGTCGCATTTTCTTCGGTCTCCTTGTCAAACGACGGTGTTGTAGCCCCCAATTTGAGCGTCGCAATATATTCCTTGTCTTGATGAAGATAGGAAT
>JAEEQV010000351.1:0-2796 GCA_016285445.1 Bacteroidales bacterium | reverse complement strand
TTCTTTATCACTCCTTTGTAGTATGTGGCTGTTTTAACCACTCTTTGATTTTTTGAATACCAAGTCCATAACCTTGTGCTGATTGAGAAAGATTTTTCATTCGTTGTTCCATTCGTTTTTCAAAATTTTCTCCAAACCAATTTATTTCATAAGGGCAACATAACACAATAGCCATAGCCTTTTCTTCTGTGGACAGTGAGCAAAACCACTGTTCATTTGTCATTGGTGCATAAGCATCACATTCCGTTCGTTCATCATCAAACGGACAAATAGTTCCGCAAGTTTTACACAGATTCATTGTGCTTCTCCTTCCATTTCATTTTTCCACCTCATTGTGGTGCGGTTGTTTTAACCACATCTTCGTTTCATTTACTCCACCGACCATTGTCATACGGAATCGTTTATCATCAAGAATAAATTTTGTCAAAAATTCTGCCAACTGTTCCGTATTGCATTGGCGTAAACTTTCTTCGTTGGTAAGCTTTAATTCAGGTTCAAGCACAAAATTTTTGCATCCCGTTATTCTGTCATCAGCATATGGACACCCAATACTTTTTTTACATTTTGCACATATTCCGTGTTCTTTCATTTTGCCACCTCATTGTGGTGTGGTTGTTTTAACCAAAAATCTACTAAATTCTCGTAAAACCTTTTATCGTGCATTTCTTCTGCAAGTCCATCTTTCCATGCTTCAAACAACATAGACCCAAACACTTCTGCCAATTGTTCCGTTGTAGCTTGCCGTAACCATTCTTCTTCGGTTTGCTCTGTTTTGAAAACGTCACATACTGGACTCCACATTTTTATCACTCCTTGTTAGTGTGTGGTTCCTTTAACCATTTACAAATACCATTTTCATCCATACATGGTAAAAACAATAGATTTTTTGCCATGTTCTGCCGTAAAAGACATCCTCTTGTCATTACTGTTTTGTGTTCCTTACAGGATATGCAAGTATTAATAACCATCTTTATGATTTTTGCTTTCTTTTCCGTAGTCAGAGATTCAAACCATTTTTCGTTGGTTATTTGCATTTTGCCGACATCTTTACACCCGTTCCACTCCCTAACAGCATCTAATCTATTGTCGGCTTTTAATGGATGTACCGCTCCGCACTCTTCGCATACCGCTGTATAATGCGTTCCAAATATCGGTTCCATTTCGTACCTGATATAAATTTCACCGCCACATGTACAACTGTTAAGCATTGTCATTCTGTTACTTCACTCACTCGTTTGTTCCACGATTCGATTGCTTCTTCTTCTGTATCAAATGTTTCACTGATTCTTCCGCATTTTTCACATTCTACGCAATAATAATCGCCAATATAATCTTCTTCATAACCTGTCTCGGTAGGATTGTATATAAATGGCTCACCACCGCATAGGCATCTCTTTAATTCTGTCATTCTGCTACCTCTCCCCACTTCTTCCCTGTCAGCTTTTCGTAAATTTCGTATTTATGCTTTTCTGCTTCGGCTTGTGTGCGGAAACAGTTACCGCAGTATACACGCATTAAATCATTAGTGTTAGCTTCCGTAAAACGAGTATTTCCTATTTCATTATCCCCAGCATAAACACACCAGTAGCGTTCATGCTCTTTCGGTTTAAATGGTAGTTTAACAATCTCATAGTCGCCCTTTAAAAAATTTCCCATTCCAATTAAGAAAAAATCTCCGCTTCCGTCTGAACATTTTGCATATAATCCATCGTTTCCAAATTTAAAAATAGCTGGTTCTTCTTTTGAATTTGTTAAAATTTTTCCAATGTTAGCGTGTTTTGCATTAAATTCTTCTCCTATTGTCACTCCAAGCATTTCAACAATTTTTGGTATTAAGTTCATTCTGCTACCTCTTTATACTTAATGTTTGTATTATACAATCTTTTATAAAAGGAGCCCGGGTTATAATCCGGGCTCAATGAAGTTTTCACGCAAACATACGCCGGCTTCAAACATTTTGCTCCAGGCGCAGTATTCGTCTCCGTCAATAATAACGACGTATTGCGGGTTTGTAAGAAATTCTTCCAGCGTAATTTTGTGTTTTCCAAGAAATGCCTGTAAAGTACCGATAGATTGATGATCGATACTTCCATAATCAACAATTTCATTCCAAAAATAGTCAATATCGTAGATCTGGTTTCCTTTTTCATCGGCATGATAAAGGTCTTGTTTGTCAGAATCCCATGTTACGTTACAATAATCAAGAATATGATCTTCCGGGATTTCTTCATTTTTTATTTGTTCTTCTGTTAATCCCGTTGTCATATAATATATTCGATCTTGCTTGCATGGCCGTTTTAATGCGTGCCCGGTTTTATCTTTACAGATTTTACTGATTTCATCAAATTTTTCATCGGTGTCATAACTTGCGATAGCATATTGAGCTTTTTCAAACATTGTCGATAAAATTTGAAATGGCCAGCGATCGAACGTTAACGAATCATCTTCTCTGTTGACCTCTACGAGAGCATCCGGTTTTAACCATTCATTTGTAAATTGCCAGCCATAATAATCGGCGGCCGGTGCTTTTAAGTTTTCCGGTTTTATAATAGCAATGCTATGCATACTGCTGCTATTGGTTTCAAAGACTGAATTTCTAATCTGAATTTTCATTAGATTTCATCTCCTATGTAATAAGCTCCCGTATCCGGATCCTGTTCTGCGCTACAAGATAAAAAACAATGTGAACATTTAAATTCTACGTTACCCGGTTCTTCTTCACGAATAGACTCATTAATACAGTCGATACCGTCTCCGTCGATAATGACATGGCCGATTTGAAATCCGCCTCGGCCA
>JAEEQV010000350.1:0-2798 GCA_016285445.1 Bacteroidales bacterium | reverse complement strand
TTCGGTATGTCTTTCCATTTATCTTGGAATGATTTCTTCGTAATCAATTCCAAAGCAAAGCAGATTGCGTTGTACCACAATGCGTTAACCTCAACCACATAGCCCCAGCGTTTTACCACTGGCACGCCGTTAATTTTCGCATCGACCCACGTAATCGCCTTGTTTTCGTCTGGCAAATACAACAACCCGTTGTCGTGCATCACCACATTTCCGTTTTTGCCAGACATATAGGTTTCGAGAATTTCCTCGACTTTCTTCTGATATAATTTTCTTGTTTGAGCTATATCCTTTGTATTCCAATTGTACTGCTGAACTGAACGAATGAACCACAAAGCAGTATCAATCGACTCGGTATTAGTGTGCTCTATATTTCCCTTGTTCTTATACACATAGCCGTCAATGTCGGGAGCCATGGTATCCAACACTGCACGACACGTATCCCAGTCGTTTTGTGCCAATGTCAATCCTGGAAGCGAAACCAAGCTGTCGCGTCCCCACAAGCCAGTCCAAGGGAAACTTGCAATCACCTCGCAACCTTTCTTCGAGCGATACATAAACTGACGGGCAGCATGACGCAGACATTCCTCAAAATTGTTTTGAGCCACACGGCCTTTCGTTTCATTTTCGAACATTGCCTTCAACGAAGCTGCCTTGACAGGTTCCAAACCAGCGGAGAACACTACCGATTCGCCTTCCTTCAACGAAACTTCGAAATAGCCAGGAGTAAACAAGTCTTCTCGGCAATCGTAGCCACGCTCGCTTTCCTTGTCATATGTAAAATCGCGGAACCAATCAGGTGCCGTGATAAATTCATTCTTTTTCGACAACTGCATATTCAAGGTCGGGAATTTCTTATACAAGCAGTTGGAAATACCATTCTCAATCTTCTTGCTACGAGTATTCGCATTCAAGTTTGCGTGCGTCAACTCGTGAACTTTACGGAACGCAAGAAACGGACTCAATTGTAACACAGCGTGTTTGTGAGACAATTTCATCACCGTGTAACGAATCAAAAATCTCTCATCGTTATCGACCAAAACCATCTCCTTCTTCAATTCCATGCTACCCACGCGATACATCAACGTAAGCACTGGTGAGTTTCTGTACGATTCCAGATATTTGTAACCCGTAGGATAGATTACATCGTTGAACTTGTGCGTTGCCAACTGGAACGGAGTTTTTTCCAAAACAACCGTCTCGTCCAACGACGAAAGCAACACATAATTGTCACCGTCAATCTGTTTTACTGGACATACCAACAAACCGTGATATTTTCGCGTATTACAGTTGATAATCGTGGAATTTGCATACGAACCTGCTTTGTTTGTACGAAGAAACTCTCTTTGCAGAGAACTCTGTAAATCAGTCACTTGCTGGCGTGAAAACTCTAAATAGTCCATTATCAAAAGGTTCTTTTTTCAGTTCGTCGCAAAAGTATAAAATTTTTGCAAAAGTTGAGAGCAAGAATAGATTTTTTATATGGTGATTTTTTATTTTTTTTCGCTCACGACAGACATGCCTTTGAACAAAGAAAGATTTCAACACTTACCAGAAATTATTTTTTCTGTTTTCTCACATTAAGGAGTATGACGGAACCGACCAATGTCGGCACTACGATATTGATAATCCATATCAACAAACTTATTTGGAAAATGACAGCGACTTGTGGTGTAAATGCCTCAAAAATGAACATCGCCACCGATCCACGAATACCAATTTCTCCTAACACGGAGGTAGGTATTATTGTCGTGAAAAGATAGGTCAGCGTTATGCCCACAAACATTTCCACAAACGACAATTCCGGAATGAGCATGGAAATCAAAAGGAAAAATTGCGAGGAGAAAACGCAATAACGCAACAAACTCATTACCAATATTTTAACCACATCGTTTGCATTATATATATGTATCAGCTGTATCAATTTCCGATAGAAATTTTTTCCCAACATTCGCAAAAAAACAAGCTTAAGCCAACGTTGATCTTTGCAGAGAAAAACAACGACTGCACACGAGGCAGCAACACATAACGAAATCCACGAGGCCGACTCAACTGCTTGTGTATGAGGCAGAAAAACAAGATAAACAATGACACCCAATACACCAAACAATATCGTTGAGGAAAATTGCATCAAACTACCAAGAAACGTGGCAAACACAGCCTCTTTGTATCCTCTATCAAGCACTATGGCACGTCCTCCGATTTCACCGATTCTATTGGGTGTAACCAACGCCAACGGCAATCCGACTAACACTCCCGAAACCGCCTTTCCGTAGGAGATATGCTGACTTCGATTTACCAAAAACTGCCATTTCCGAGATTCTAACCCCCAGTTGACAAACAACAACGCACACGCCATTAGAAAAATCCAAATAGAAAAATGTTCATCGGCAAAAATCACCGACACATCTTGTTCCATCGTCATAAATTGATACACAACATATCCCCAAGCGACAATAAAAACAAGGATTTTCAGCATCCACTCCCCTATTTTTCGTACACGTTTGTTCACCTCGTAAAACTTTGCCACAAAGATATTACAATTGACAATTGATAATCGTTATTTGAGCACTGAAAATTCCATTTATCATTTTTTACTTCCGAAATCCTTTATTCATATTCCTTATTTCCTATCTTTGTCAAAAAAAAGTGGAAATATGAACAAGACTGTCCACACGTTAGATTTCGACAAAATTCTTCGGATTCTCAAAGAAACCGAAGACAAATATGTGTTTGAGAAAGTCAACCTTATGCCCAAGGAGAACGACTTACAGGAAAAACTGCAGAACTACGTCAACTAT
>JAEEQV010000349.1:0-2813 GCA_016285445.1 Bacteroidales bacterium | reverse complement strand
TGAAATCGTAGAAATCGGCAAGATACACTTGTTTCAGTCCGCGTTCTTTCATAACGTCAACCGACAATTGTGAGTTGTCGATTGAAACGACATTTTTGCCCTTATTTTGTAAATGCAAAGAATGTGCACCTGCTGCGGCGCCGACGTCTAAAATCTTTCCCGAAGCAAGTTTCAGCGCTTTTTGTTCTATTTCTGGCATTTCGTTCCACGAACGAAACAGGTAGGCGATGGGAAACTCGTCTTCCGTTGTGTATTGTGTGCTATTGAGCAATTTCGCCGTTTTTTTCTTGTCCTGAAAGTCACGAATTGCTTGGCCCATCGGGTCTTGTTCGGGAGAGATTATCATATTGAATAAAGTCTAATTGTTACGACAAAGGTATGAATATTTACTAAAAACCCCGATAAACCAAAAGTCTATCGGGGCACAATTATTATGGAAACAAATGAATTATTTCTTTGAATTCAAGTAATTCAAGATTCCTGCAGCAGCACGACGACCGTCACCCATAGCAAGGATAACCGTAGCACCACCACGAACAATGTCACCTCCGGCAAAAATGTCGGAAATGTTACTTTGTTGTTCTTCGTTTACCACGATTGTGTGTTTTGGCGACATTTCCAAACCAGAAACACTGTTAGGAATCAGTGGGTTAGGAGATACACCAACGCTCACAACAACCAAGTCAACGTCGATTTCGTATTCTGAACCAACTACTGGCACTGGGCTTCTACGTCCCGATGCGTCAGGTTCGCCAAGTTCCATTTTTTGAACTTTCACTTTGTTTACGTGACCTTTTTCGTCAGCGAAATATTCTACAGGATTGTTCAAGCAAAGGAATTCAACGCCTTCTTGTTGTGCGTGGTGAATTTCTTCCTTACGTGCAGGCATTTCGTCAAGCGAACGGCGATAGATAATCATTGCACGTTCTGCGCCCAAACGTTTTGCTGTTCTTACAGAGTCCATTGCTGTGTTACCGCCACCGATAACGGCTACGTTTTTCCCGAAGAATGTAGGAGTATCGAAATCAGGTTTTGCGGCACCCATCAAGTTCACACGAGTCAAGTATTCGTTTGATGAAAGGATACCAGTGTAGTTTTCGCCCGGAATGCCCATAAATCTTGGAAGACCTGCACCGCTACTTACGAAGAATGCATTGTAGCCCTCGGCACGCAAATCGTCGATTGTGGCAGTGTTTCCTACAACGAAATCTTTCACGAATTGTACGCCCAATTTCTCCAAATTGTTGATTTCAACATCAACAATGTTGTTTGGCAAACGGAATTCAGGAATACCATATTTCAACACACCGCCAATTTCGTGCAATGCTTCGAACACGGTAACTTCGCAACCAGCTTTTGCCAAATCGCCGGCACAAGCAAGACCTGCAGGTCCAGAACCGATAACGGCAACTTTGAAACCGTTTTTCGGAGCAACTTCAGGCAATGACATTTTTCCAGATTCACGTTCGTAATCGGCAACAAAACGTTCCAAGTTACCAATTGCAACGGCTGGTTTCTTCATCTTCAAATACGTACATTGCGCCTCGCATTGTTTTTCCTGTGGACAAACACGACCGCACACGGCTGGCAATGCACTTGTTTGTTTGATTACTTTTGCCGCACCAAGGAAATCACCTTTTTCAATATGTTTTATGAAGCCCGGAATGTAGATTCCGACTGGGCAACCGTCCATACAAGTAGGGTTGGGGCAGTCCAAACAACGATGTGATTCTTGGATTGCTTGTTCCTTGGTGATACCGATGTTTACTTCTTTGTAATTTTTGCTACGTTCGATAGGATCTTGCTCAGGCATAGAAATTCTTTCAATATTGCCACGATCCTTTGCAGATATTTGTTTCCGCAATTCCTCACGCCAAGCTTGGGCGCGTTGTTCTTTTATAAATTCAAGATCTTTCATATTGCAAGTCTATTTTGTAGTCTGTAAATATTTTTCAAATGCTTCTTTTTCTTCGGCTTTGTATGCACCCATACGCATCATCATTTCGCCCCAGTCAACCTTGTGTGCGTCAAATTCAGGACCGTCAACGCAGACGAACTTCGTCTTACCGTCGATGCTTACACGACACGCGCCGCACATACCTGTTCCGTCAACCATAATAGTGTTCAAGCTGGCGTAGGTTGGAATTTCATATTTTTTCGTCGTCATTGATGCGAATTTCATCATTATTGCAGGACCGATAACCATACAGAAATCAATCTTTTCCTTTGCTATGGCCTCTTCCATACCGACGGTCACAACGCCTTGTTTTCCGTAGGAACCATCGTCAGTCATAATAATAACCTCGTCGGAACTTTTACGGATTTCGTCTTCCAAAATGATTAATTCTTTGTTACGTGCCGCCAACACGGAAATAACCTTGTTCCCGGCTGCCTTCATCGCTTGAACGATAGGCAATAGGGGAGCGACACCCACGCCACCGCCGCAACAAAGCACGGTGCCGAATTTCTCGATATGAGTTGCTTTTCCAAGCGGACCAACCACGTCGTGCAAGTAGTCACCTGCGTTGAGCGATGCGATTTTACTACTTGAAACGCCAACTTTTTGAAGAATCAGCGTGATTGTGCATTTTTCACTGTCGGCACTCGAAATTGTGAGAGGCATACGTTCACCTTTTTCGTCAACTCTAACGATGACAAAGTGACCAGCTTTTCTCTTCTTCGCGATTTGTGGTGCCTCAACGATAAGCTGCGCCACATTCTCGGAAAGCATTTTCTTGTCTATAATCTTGTTCATTCCTATAACTTTTAAGTCTGGCAAAATTACAATTATTCATTGTAAATCAAAATGTGAA
>JAEEQV010000348.1:0-2815 GCA_016285445.1 Bacteroidales bacterium | reverse complement strand
CTTTCCGCAATCTGTGTTTCCGAAAGATTGAATGCTTTCGCTATTTCCCCATTTTCCATCATCTGACGGGGTGTTCCGCTCAATAACGGCTGTCCCTTTTTCATTATCCAGACAGAATCCGACACGTTCAGAGCCAGATGGAGTTCGTGGGTGGAAAGCAGAATGGCTTTGTCCGACGAGACTGTTAGTTTTTTCAAGAGATTCATCACCTCGATTCTGTTTTGCACATCAAGATGAGCAGTTGGTTCGTCAAGCAATATGAACGGAGTGTCTTGAGCCAAAGCTTTGGCAATCATAACCCGCTGACGTTCACCGTCACTGAGTGTATCAATGTTTCTATATGCAAAATCCTGCAAACCAACAGTTTGTATTGACTGTAGAATAATTTCTTCGTCGTGTTCCGAAAGTGTTCCGTACCAGTTTGTGTAAGGGAACCGCCCAAGAGCCACAATGTCGTGAACCGCGGTGTTCGGCACAGAAATATTGTCGGTGAGGACGACACTCATTTTTTGAGCACGCATTTTTCTGTCCATCGAGGCGAGGTTGCAACCGTCAATCTGTATTGAGCCACCGAGGGCTGGCTGTAAACCCGCAAGCGTACGGATAAGCGTTGATTTTCCGCATCCGTTTGCCCCGATAAGGCTGACAAGTTCGCCAGAACGAATTTCCATCTCTATATCCGAAGCAACCACAGTAGTCTGAGAACCAGCACGATACCCTATTGAACAATCTGAAATTTTAAAATTCATATCGCGTTCCTCCTACCCCTAAAAAGCACAACAATAACTATCGGTGCCCCAAAGATTGCCGTAACCGTGTTGATTGGCAATATTGCCTGCATTCCCGGCAACTGGGCTATCATGTCGCAGATAAGCATTAAATTTACGCCTATCAATATAGAATTGATTATGAGCACTTTATGACTGTTCGTCTTAAATAAAAAACGAGCTACGTGCGGAATTGTCATTCCCACAAAACCAATCGGTCCTGCGAAAGCGGTGACTATTCCAGCCAAAATTGCCGACAACACAATAATTGCAATTCTCAGCATCTTTGTATTTACACCCAAAGAAAACGCATAATTCTCGCCCAACAAAATTGCATCTAACTGTTTGTTAATGAGCAAACTGCCTATCACTGTCGGAAAAACGAAGCATGCCATTATCGCAAGTTCGTTGTTACTGATATTTGCAAGGCTGCCCATTGTCCAAAGCAAAAAAGAATGAACCTCGTCGGGATGGGCAAAATACTGCAACACGTTTACTATTGCCGACGTTATGCTTCCAAACATGATACCGATAATCAAAAGCGTGACCGTGTCGTGAATATGCGGGGCCATCACGAGAATGACCGTCATTATGAGCGCCGCTCCAATCAATGCGGCTCCAGCAGTGCCCAAACTTCCCCACAATGTAGGAAACAAGCCGAGTGAAAAACCTCCCGCAAGCGAGAATACGGCCACACCAAGACTTGCTCCCGTGCTGATTCCAAGAATGTATGGGTCGGCAAGCGGATTGCGGAACAATGTCTGCATCAACAAACCAGAAACTGGCAACGCTGTTCCCACCAATATAGCCGCCACGGCACGAGGCAGACGGAGACGGGTTATTATATTATACCACAATTCGTTGTCCTCATTCCCCGACAGTACGTCAATAAATGCATCGAACGGAATATGCACGCTGCCAAACAATATGTCGCATACAAAACATATTGGAATAAAGATTATTAACAATATGGTGTAGACGTTCTTCATCTATTGCTTTCGTTTATCAATTTTTTCGAGAAAAACCGTTTCGTATTCGGGAAGCAGTTCGGGATGAATGATTTTCATATAATCGGCAAGAACAATGTCGGGACGGACGTAGCCATATTCCCAATAATCGTTTCCGCCATTGGCATTGCACCGTTTGGAACGGTTGTATATCGCTCCTTTCTGATACACTGTGAGTAATTTATAATTTTTGTTTGCCGCATCTAATTCGGCAACGGTTTTCTCGTCGCATCCTATCCACAAATCTGCATTCTGCGACTGTTGCAGAATCTGCTCAAAATTAACAACCACACTGCCCGTATTATCGTTATCCTTTCCTATAAAATCCCCTCCTGCATCGTCAATAAGCGCCGCCACGTAACTTTTTCCACCAGGCAGGTACCAAATATCGTTACTTGCCGCACCTGCAAGTACAACAGGCTTTTCTGCCACATCGGCTGCCAACGATTTTGTGTTAAGATAATTCCGCTCTATAACCGAAAAAACACTGTCGGCTTTTTCGCTTTCGCCAAGAATCCTGCCTATGAATTTTATCCACTCCACACGTGCCAACGGCGTATTTTCCTGCCAGTCGGTTGTAAAAATCACAGGACATACCGAACGTTGAAATTTTTGAATATCGGAACTGCTGAACGCGGAAGTAATAACAATGTCGGGATTTAACGCGACTAATGCCTCTACATTTACATCCATTGCCGTTCCAACATTTTGTATAAGTCCTTGTGAGTAACGCATTTGAACTTGTTCGTTCGATATACGAAAATAATCGCTTACACCAGTAATTTTATCCACGGCGTCCAATTCTGCCAACATGGCGATGTCCGTAGTCGAAAGAGCAGCTATACTGTTGATTTCCGAAGGCTTTTTGATTTCGGAAAATACATAGACTATGCTGTCACGTGAAGTGTTCCAATTACAATACACGACAACCGTATCACTCCCTGGACGAGCAAATACGTTTTGCGCATATTTAAACACATTTTCGTCGGCAGAAACCTTTGACTGCTGAGAGTGGTTGCAACTGCACAGACATAAAACTAC
>JAEEQV010000347.1:0-2816 GCA_016285445.1 Bacteroidales bacterium | reverse complement strand
AGCATGTAGTAGGTTTTTCCTGTTAAGAAATTCCAGACAAAACGAGGAATGTCATTGATGTAAAATGCTCCGTAGTCAAATACAATATCTATCTGTTCTACCGTATCTTGCAACCTCAGTGCCGAATGACCGAACTGAGAATATATAGCTTCGCCCGGAGTACACGTCAGCAACGATATTTTTGCCGATTCCGAGGGCGTGTAGTCTTGTGCGTGAATCCCAATGGAACTACACAATAATAATAGTATTTGAATAATTCGTTTCATTTTCTATGCAAATGTAGGAGAAAAGTTAAGAATTATGGATTATTAGTTATGAATTATGCATTGTGCATTATGCGTTGTGAATTGTGCATTGTGAATTATTTTACATTGTTGATAACTTTTTAATATATATAAATCAGCACGTTAGAGCGTTATTTTGACAAGCAGGAGATGGAGTATGATAGAGGCACAAAGTTTTTTTGTAATTTTGAGGCTCTAATGCATAAAATTGTATAGGAAATGGGAAAAGTAATTGCTGTTGCAAATCAGAAAGGCGGAGTAGGGAAGACGACTACGGCCATCAACTTGGGTGCGAGTCTTGCTGCGCTTGAATATTCAGTTTTAATTGTCGATTTCGACCCACAGGGAAATGCGTCGACGGGACTGGGTATAGATATTAAGAATCCCGACATGCTTGGCATATATGAATGTCTTGCCGAAAAATGTTCGCCGAAGGAGGCAATCCGTCATTATGAGGATATAGACAATCTCGATATTTTGCCGGCAAATATAGATTTGGTCGGTCTTGAATTGGAACTTGCAAACGACGAAAATAGAAATAGTTATTTGAAAACGATACTTGACAAAGTTCGTAATGACTATGACTTTATAATTATTGACTGTACGCCGTCGCTTGGAATTTTGACCGTCAATGCTCTTGTGGCTGCCGATTCGGTGTTGCTGACAATTCAATGTGAGTATTTCGCCTTGGAAGGTCTTTCGCAGTTGTTGAATACAATCAAATTGGTTCAAGATAATTTTAATCCGTCGCTTTCGATAGAAGGATTTTTGATTACTATGTACGATGTCCGTCTTCGTCTGTCGAACCAGGTGGTTGAGGAAGTTCACAAACATTTCGAAACGATGATTTTTGAAACTATCATTCAAAGAAATGTGAAACTTGCCGAAGCTCCAAGCTATGGCAAACCTGTTATAACATACGATGCGACTTCGGTCGGAGCCAAGAATTATTTGAATTTGGCACAGGAACTTTTGCGGAGAAACAATTTACCAGAAACTAAGAAATAATGGCAAAGAAACAATCAGGATTAGGAAAAGGATTGGATTCGCTTCTGACAGGACCGAAACCAACAAGCAATGTGGTGTTGTCGCATGCAGGCGTGTCGGAAATTGCAATAGAAAAAATTACTCCCAATCCCGACCAGCCACGAAAAACTTTTAACGATGCCGTGCTTCAAGACCTTGCAGATTCAATCAAGGAACACGGTGTTATTACACCTATCACGGTTAAGAAAAGTGGAGTCGATTCATATCAGATAATTGCAGGAGAACGTCGTTGGCGTGCATCAAAACTTCTCGGACTTGCAAAGATACCGGCGTTTGTGAGAGAAGCCGAAGATGATAATAAACTGCTTGTCTTAGGATTGGTGGAAAATTTGCAACGCGAAAATCTTGACCCGATAGAGGTTGCACAGGCATATCAACGACTTATTGAGGAACCGACGCAGGAACAGCTTGGAAAACAGGTTGGAAAAAATCATGCCACCATTGCAAATTCGCTTCGATTGTTGAAACTGTCTCCCGAAATTCAGGTTGGATTGATGAACGGTGACATTTCGGAAGGTCACGCAAAGTCAATACTTTCGTTGGACGACGAAAACAAACAGAAAGAAATTTATACGGAAATCATTGCAAAAGGACTTTCTGTCCGTGCAACCGAAGATTTAGTGCGTCGTTTGAAAGATGGAAAGAAACCGTCGAAAAAAATGGCTAAGTCGAAGGAACAAAAAGAAATACAAGAAAGAATATCGACGAAACTTAATACAAAAATTGCGTTGAGTGTGACGGAAAGAGGGAGCGGAAAAATTTCGATTCCGTTCAAGAATGCACGCGAACTCGAGGCAATTGTTGCGTTGTTTGATAAAATCTAAGACTATGCGGAAGGCGTTTCTTTTGGGAATTGTCTGTTTTTTAACGGTGTCTGTCGTCGCTCAAAACGACAGCATTGTTGAATTGCAAGGTGTTTCGAAGGAAACGAAAGAGGAGGTAGAGAAAAAGCATTCTCCTAAAACTGCGTCGATTTTGTCGGCTGTGTTGCCAGGAACGGGACAGATATATAACGGTTCGTGGTGGAAAACACCTATCGTATATGCTGGTTTTGCAGGATTGGGATATGGATTGTATTTCTATCAGGATTATTATTCGTCGTTTAAAAAGGCATACAATAATTACAGAAACCCATATTTGGAGAATGGCTTGAATCCTCCCTCCGACACAGTTTTGACAGTACGCGGTGAATCGGGATATTCTCCGTTAGGCGTGCAACAAGGTAGAGATTATTACAGAAAATACCGTGATTTGTGCATTATTGGCGTTTGCGCGTGGTACATAATAAACATTCTTGACGCATACGTCGAAGCGCATTTGTTTGAGTTTGATGTTTCCGATGATTTGACTGTTCAATGGCAACCTACATTTAATTATGTTCCAGTCGGTTATGCTCCGTCGCCTTTGCCGTCGGGAGTACGACTGTCGTTGCAGTTTTAGCGGACAATCTTGTCGTTCCCTTTGTAGGAAAGAACCTCCATGCCG
>JAEEQV010000346.1:0-2828 GCA_016285445.1 Bacteroidales bacterium | reverse complement strand
ATGCCAAAAAATTTCATATTTCTTATACACTCCGTTCTCGAAATAATCCCTACGCAATGTATCGCCTCGGTTATTGACAATGCTCCAGACGGAATCTTCCAAACCATTTTTATAATATCTTATTTCTGTAAAAGATGATTCTTTTGATACTTTCGCCGACTTATAATTCTCGTAATACTCCAACGAGTCCGTCGGATAGGTTATTCTCCATTCGCCACAAGGTTTATTGCCATGAAACTGTCCTTGAATCACGACACCGCAGTCAAACTTTCTTGTAAATGCTCCTTTGGGTTGAAAAAAAAGAACACGTTTATTGTATTTCGATCTTCCGTCAAAAAAACTCCCTCGCATTAAATTGCATATCGGACTATAATAATAATCATCATAGTCAATAGAGCAACGCTTCCTAAACAATGTCACACGAGGAATATTAAATAATTGTTCTGAAACGAAATTACATTTTATTTGATCATCCATACTGCAATACAACTGTTTCAAGTGTTTTAACTCGTATATTTCAGAGGGGAAAACGTATCGTATGGAAAAATCCGCCATCTCATTTTCATATTCACTACATGTTTCTTCCATATATTGTAAATGCAAATATTTCAGTTTTGCATATTTTGTGAAATCGGTAGGAATAGCACAGGCACCGCAAAGCACCAATTCTTTTAAGTTTGGAAGTTCGGTTTTTGTAATCGGATATTGACTTGGAAAATCGTGTCCATACAAAAATAGTCTGTGGACTTTTTTAGGATTTGTGTTTTTATCTAATATTTTGAAAGAAACATTTTTCTGATGAAAAATCTTATAATGTTCTTCGGCAGCTTTGTCATACGCATTCCCATTTTGCTCGCAAAGCACATAAACTGGCCTCAAACGCCAAAGACTCATTGGCTTTTGCGCAAAGCAATCCAATGCCAGCATAAGCAGTATGGCAACAAGCAGAATGTTAGTTCTCCGTGGATAAAATGAATTACTTGCCATAACTATATTGATTTAACGGTTTCTATTTTTTTTCCCAGTTCTTTTTGTCTATCATATACCATCTAATTTTTTCGTCAATAATTTCTTTGATAGTATTTGGACTTCCATTTGTATGCCATTTGCGATATATATTTCCGTCTTTGTCATAAAAGGTAATGGTAATGTAATACCAGCCCTTGGGTTCTGTTGTTTTTTCCACTCTCAAATAATATGGCTCAAAAATTTCTTCTACGGTTGTCTCTTTTTTTACATTTTGCTTGTACCGCAAATCTGCTTGATAGTTAATATAATCATTTACTAATCTTTCCGAACTCCATAGGTTATAGTAATGTCCTGTTACTTTCCAAAATATATCACCGTATGTGTCATAAACCGTCTGAGAATAAAAATTATTATTTAATTTTTTCGTTTCTATTTTTATGTAATATGGGTAAAAAAACTCTTCCGACACATAGTTTGCATCCTGTGCCTTTCTTGGAATACCCTGATTTTCTATATTGCGATGTTTAATAATCACAGAATCTGGTCTATATCCTTGTCTAGGATAAATTAATTCTTGACTATAGTCTTGCCTTTCGTATGTTCTTTTATACAAACGTGCATTTGTATATATTTCGCTTGACTTCCAAAAAGAAGAATCTTTACTATACCTATAACGAGAACAAATCTTATTAAATGGTTCCTCCATATTCTCAAACTGCGCAAAAGTTTTACGGTCCCTTGAGTGGCGGCATGATTTTATCACTCCGTTATTATATGTTTCTTCGTATATTTCATTTTCTTCACCGTAATAATATGTTCTCCAATATTTCCAATCTCCTTCTTCCAATCCGTTCTTATAATATCGTTCTTGAATTAGTTTACCGCTTGTATCGTATATATACCATTCTCCGTCTGGCTTTCCGTTTTTGTAATGTCCGCTCACAAAAACATTTCCTATCTTTTCGTATTCATAACTCTTTTGGGGTGAAACACGACAAAAGATATTTCTAATTGGTTGCCGTTTCCACTCAACTTTTTCCGTATTTCCAAAATCCAACTTGTCTTTCTTTTGCACATAATAATCTAATAGGGCTACAGGAACATGCAAATGAGCGTTATATCCCCACTCATGTCCGCTTTCCACACTCAACCTTCTAAGTTTCTTTAATTTTAAAATATTTTCAGTTAAAACTATGGAAGCATCGGGAGCATGAAGTTCCAATATTTTTAGTTTTTTCAGTTCATACATTTGTTTTGGAAAACAAAAATCAGGTGCGGCATAATATCCAAGTGAATCAATAGAAAATTCAAGACATTCTTCTTCTGGTGCATGCCATACAAGAACTTGCAGTTTGGGATAAGCCGACATATCCTTGGGTATCCAACAAAAACCTTCCAATCTCATTTCCTTCAATTTTGGAAAATTTAGACGCGACATATTTTCTATTTTTTGAGGACGCCTTTCCAAACCATCAAAACCACTACCCGCAATCCATACTCTGCGAACCCTGTTTTTCTTTGTGTCAGCTGAAATCACACGAAACCGTACAAACATGGTGGACCAATTTCTAAATTCAGGTATATCTTTTGAATCCAGCACATAAACTGGCCTCAAACGCCAAAGACTCATTGGCTTTTGTGCACAACAATCCAATGCCAACATAAGCAGAAGAAGAAAGGGCACTATGGAACGTAAAAGTTTCAAAATCAAAATTGTTTGGAATTCAAAAATAAGATTTTTTCTTTACTTTTTGTCTTCAGCGACAAAAAGTAACAAAAACCGCCGTCGACGCCACATCTTCGCTAAAAAACAGTTCATTCCGCTAAACTCTCGAAATGGCGCCGACACACAACCCACG
>JAEEQV010000345.1:0-2829 GCA_016285445.1 Bacteroidales bacterium | reverse complement strand
ATTCTTACTTTTGTAAAAAAGAAGAATTCTAAAAAGATGAAGAAATTTTTAAGCAAGATATTTGATACAGTATTGCGATGGACGATATTTTGTTTAGCACACCTATTTTTCAGACCAAAAGTTGAATACGTGACCGCTTCGGCAAAAAACAATATACTCAAGGAACCGAGCATAATCGTGAGTAACCATATTTGGCATGCTGACGGAATGGTGATAGGTTCTTCGTTTGTTCACGAAAAAATCTGCCACATGGCGGCAAAAGACCGCTTTGACGACCCCAAGCAGGCGTTTTTCTTCCGTCACATGAATTGCATACCTATCGACCGCTATCAATTGGATACCAGTTGGATTTATCAGGCGATTGACAAATTGAAAAATCGGCACGAACATATTGCCATCTATCCCGAAGGCCGCCATGGTAAAAATGGCGAGATTTTGCCGTTTCATTCGGGAATAACGACGATTGCGGCGTTGGCACAGGTTCCGCTGGTTATGATTTACATTGACGGACCGTATCACTGGATTTTCGGAAGACGGCTTCGTTTGCTGGTAAGTGACACATTCCGTATTGACCCGCCAACGCAAGGAATTACGGCCGATTACATACAGGAACAGACCGAAAAACTGCATTCAAAAATGCTGGAAATGCAGGCGTTGCTGTGGGAACGACATCCAGAGAGACGAAAAGAAAACAAAACGATATAAGAGTAAAATTTAAAATTAAGGATATGGGAAATTATTTTTATGACATGATTCCTGCTGAAGAATTGGCACAACTATCGTACATGCCGACTTTGGCCGATTTTTTGGAAAAATTGAAAAACGATTACGCTGACCGTAAGGCCGTATCGGATATGAAAACGACGTACACATACGCCGAATTTTACGAACGTATAGGAAAACGTCGTACCGTTATCGAACAACTTGGCTTGCCGAAAGGCTCACATATAGCAGTGTGGGACAGAAACTCGATTGACGCGATGGAACTTTATTTGGCAATCACGTCAGCAGGATACGTAACGGTAATGTTTCCAGCCGTTTTGCAGGAAATGCAGATGTTGGGCTCGTTAAAGAAATTCGACGTGGCTGCAATGTTCGTCCGTGACGAGTTTAAGCCGATGTGCGACAAAGTTTCGGTACAAATGCTTTCCACACACGAAATCGCCGACACGTTCACGCCTAGCGCTGCCGTTACCAAAGATACGTTGGCAAGCATTTTCTTCACGGGAGGAACCACCGGCGTTCCTAAAGGCGTAATGCTTACCCACGGAAATATGATGCGTGGCGCATTCAACGGTATCTTTATGACTACCAGCGTTTTGAAAGAACACAGATATATAGCATTTTTGCCATTCTCGCACATTTTCGGTGTTGTTCGTGGCTTGCTGTCGTGCTTCTACACAGGTGCTTTGGTGTACGCTTGCGAGGATATGAAGGCGGGAATCGGTACGTTGCCTATGGTGAGACCGACGTGTTTGGTGCTGGTTCCAGGCTTGTGCGAGATTTTGCTCGGACTTGTTAAAGTACACGGCGTGGGATTCCTGGGTGGCGCCTTGGAGGTTGTTATCTCGGGTGCGGCAAACGTTCCACCAGTATTGATTAAGGAATTCAAGAAACTGAACATAAAATTGCTCTTTGGCTACGGATTGACCGAAAGTGCCAATTTGGTTTCTGGAAATGCTGACGTAGAAACACTTCCAACATCAGTGGGACAGCCATATCCTGGTCAGGAACTCAAGTTTGTCAATGGAGAATTGTGGGTGAAAGGCGACAATATTATGCAAGGATATTACAACGATCCAGAAGCAACGAAAGAAGCTTTGGAAGACGGTTGGCTAAAGACTGGCGACCTTGTTCGTCAGGACGAAAAGGGATATCTTTTCATTGAAGGTCGTATTAAAAATATCATTTTGCTGAAGAATGGCGAAAATATAGTACCTGAGTCAATAGAGGAGAAATTTTACCAGAATCCGTTGGTGCGTGACTGTTTGGTGAAACCAGTTATAGTAAACGGCGAGGAAGTTGTCGGTATTGAAATTCAGCCTCGAATGGAATCGTTCCAAGGTGACGATGCGGCTACAATCCAACAAAAATTGCAGTCGTTGGTAAATGAAATAAATACACAATTGCCACCGTATGCACGAATCATCAACATGAAAGTCCGTACCGAAGACTTCAAACGTACAGGTGCGCTCAAAGTTGACCGTAAAAATTCATAATACGTTACATTTCAAATAGATACAAAATGACAATAGATAAATTGAAAACAATATTTGAAACTGTCATTCCCAATGTTGACACATCAAAAATAACGATGGACACGCAATTGCAACAAGATTTGGGCATTACATCGTTATCAATGTTACTTTTGGCGTTGGCAATCGAAAAAGAGTTTGATTTTCGTTTCGATACCATGCAACCGTTTCAAACGGTAGGCGAGGTTGTCAATTATATTGATGAAAAAACAAAAAAATAGGTGTTGGCAACAATACCTATTTATTTTGTTTTCAGCGTGATAACCGTGATTTCCGGTCGTGCAGCAATGCGAATCGGGAAGAACGTGAAGCCAAGTCCAGCGTTCACATAGAGCGATTGTTCGCCCTCGGTGTACAATCCCCGATATTCGGGATACATTGAGCGGGAAAGCGACAGAAACGGCAAATCCAATTGCCCTGCGTGCGTGTGTCCCGAAAGCGTCAACGGAATGTCGGTTTTGGGAATCACTTCTTCACGCCAATGTGTGGGGTCATGCGAAAGCAGGATGCAGAACAAACCATCGGTTCCCATTTGTGCCTTGCCCAAATCGCCTACGTGAGGGAATGGCGGACG
>JAEEQV010000344.1:0-2835 GCA_016285445.1 Bacteroidales bacterium | reverse complement strand
ACGTTTGAGTTTCGTCTGAAAAAAGAAAATTCTGTCGTTTTTATTTTCGACGTGATTCGGAAAAAATTCGTCAAACTCACGCCCGAGGAGTGGGTTCGACAGCATGTCGTACATTTTTTGCTGGAGCAGAAGCACTATCCTGCGTCGCTGATGAATGTTGAGGTTGGAATGGAAATTCAAACCATGCGGCGACGTGCCGACATTGTGTGCTACGAATCCGACGGCGGCGTCCGCCTGATTACGGAATGCAAGGCTCCCGAAGTGAAAATTACGCAGACGGTGTTTGAGCAAATCGCTCAATATAATATGTGTCTGAAAGCCAAATATTTACTTGTAACCAATGGATTGGAACATTTTGTGTGCGAAATCAATGCCGAACAAAAAACATATACTTTTTTACAGGATATTCCTCCTTATAAAACAGCGTAGACGTGGAACGAAAGGAATTTTTACATACGGTACAGACGTTCATTGAACAAAATCATCTGTTCACAAAAAACGATAAGATTCTTGTCGGAGTGAGTGGTGGCGTTGATTCCATGACATTAATTCAGACGCTGTATGAACTTGAGTATGAGGTCGCTATCGCACATTGTAATTTTATGTTGCGAGGCGACGAATCCGACGGTGACCAGAATTTTGTGGTGAAATACGCACATTCGCGGTCAATTCCAATTCACGTGTGTTCGTTCGATACGCGTGCCGTGGCGCAGGAGCGGAAAATTTCGATTGAGATGGTGGCTCGCGAATTGCGGTACGAATGGTTCGAAACAGTCTGTACGTTAAACAATTACACAAAAATTGCCATTGCACACAATCAAAACGACAGCATTGAAACATTTTTTATAAATCTGCTTCGTTCCGCCGGCATAAAGGGGCTGACAGGCATTCCGAAGACAAACGGCAAGGTGGTTCGTCCGCTTTTGGCAGTTTCGCGACAAGATATTGAAAGTTTTGCTTCGCAAAATTCTCTGAATTATCGGGTTGATTCTTCGAATTTGGCAAATGATTATCTGCGGAATAAAATCAGGAATATTATTTTGCCCGAATTACAGGTGATTTCGCCAAATTGTTTGCAGGCCGTGTCCACAAGTATGTCGCACATGCAGCAGGCTCATGCGTTGTACAGCAGTGCAATTGCCGAAAAACGAAACTTGTGCTGCTCGCCAACCGACAATGGTTTTGTAATTGACGAATTAAAGTTGCTTGCGCAAGAATACGCGTCAACATTATTATATGAATTTTTGTATCCGTATGGATTTAATCCAACTGTCATCTCACAAATTTTCGATTCCTTTGGAACGCAGGCTGGAAAGACATTCGAGGCAGACGAATACGTTGCGCTTCACGATAGAAACTGCCTGTTCGTGGAACGGAAACAGGGTGCAGAACAAGAATTGATACAAGTTCAAGAATGCGGTGCATATCAATTGCAGAATGGAATTTTACGTTTCACGTCTATCCCACGCGGTGAATTTGTGCTTGATAAGAATCGTTCGGTAGCATGTGTTGACTATGACAAATTAAGCTTTCCGTTGCAGTTGCGTATGTGGCGGCAAGGCGACAGTTTTGTGCCATTTGGCATGAAAGGCCGTAAAAAAGTGAGCGATTTCTTGATTGACGAAAAAGTTCCGCTTTTGCAGAAACAGCACGTACTTGTTTTGGAATCCGCTGGTGAAATTGTGTGGGTTGTCGGGCACAGAATCAGCCAATTGTTTGCTGTGAC
Organism: Bacteroidales bacterium; assembly: GCA_016285445.1. Taxonomy (GTDB): domain Bacteria; phylum Bacteroidota; class Bacteroidia; order Bacteroidales; family UBA1715; genus UBA1715. The sequence goes on along the minus strand of JAEEQV010000344.1, from coordinate 1,109 downwards.
AGATAAAACAAAAACGGTAGGAAAATTTTCTTTGGAGCGATAGACACGATGCTATTTTTTTACTAGTTCTTCTAGGAATATAGTTAAATAGTTATCTAAATTTACTATCTTTGCCCAAACATAATAAATCTAATATGGCACGCATACAAAACACCCAAGGTTTCCTACGGGGAAACGGAGATTGTAGAAACACCTATTTTTACAAAAAATCACAAGTTATTTATGACTTAACCTTTTTCTTTGCCCATAAGTTTCTGACTAGCAAGGATAGGACCGTGGACCAAATGATACAGGCGGCCCGTTCCGGCAAGCAGAACTTTGTGGAAGGTATGGCCGATGGTGTGACATCTACCGAAATGCAAATTAAGCTATTGAATGTTGGGAAAAGCAGTTTGTTAGAACTTCGTGAGGACTACGAAGATTATTTACGAACACGGAACCTTGTCATTTGGGATAATTCCCATCCTCGATATTCCCCTATGGTTACATATTGTAAGTACCACAACGACCTGCCATATTACCAGCCGTTTTTTACAAAATGGACTGCGGAGGAACTCTCAAATGTTGCCCTAACCTTGATTCACCAAACTGATAAAATGATGGAAGGTTATCTAACGAGACTTGAAAATTTTTTTGTGAAAAACGGAGGAATAAAAGAGGCAATGGCAAAAGCAAGACTACAAAGCAAGCACGCCCGCTAATACATTACACCACCACCACAGTTTTAATCTCAGCCACGTCGGCTTTGATTTGGGCAATGTCTGCCGAAAGCTGGCGGAAATCTGTAGTGGTATCCTCTTGAACCAACGAGGAAACGGCTGTTTGGGACGAGGAACACAACAAATGATTGATTATTCCTATTACTACGAGGAGAATAGATTTGCAATTCGGATTACAATAGTTTCTGCATTACAACTACATCTTCGTATTCATGGCCGCGGGCAAGCCAATCTTTTTTTATGCCAATTTGTTGAAAATCAGCACTTCGGAATAGCGCAAGACAGGCTTCGTTGCTTTTGGGAATTTCAACGTAAACTTGGTGAAGCAAAAGCATTGCTTTACAATAATGTAGCAACAGTAGCAATGAATTTTTTGCAAAACCTTTGTTT
>JAEEQV010000343.1:0-2852 GCA_016285445.1 Bacteroidales bacterium | reverse complement strand
CGCAGTCTTTTGCAATACCGATGACGTGTTCCGTCACAAATTTCAAAGCAGCCGATTCGTCGACAACTTTCCACGTTACTATTTGTTTACACTGTGGGCAACGTTCTGGCGCCTCTTCTCCTTCGTGAACAAAGCCGCAAATAGGGCAAATGAATTTCTTTGACATAATTGTAATTTTATTGATTAATAATTTTCTGCTTTTACTTGGAAATATGCCTGTGGATGGTCGCATACTGGGCAAACGTCTGGTGCTTTTTTGCCAATCACAATGTGACCGCAGTTCGAGCATTGCCATATCATATCTTTGTCTTTTGAGAACACGAGACCGCCTTCGATGTTTTCCAGCAACTTTTTGTATCGTTCTTCGTGTTCTTTCTCGATTTTTGCCACGCCTTCGAACAAGTCTGCAATTTTGTCGAACCCTTCCTCACGAGCTTCTTTCGCGAATGTTGCGTACATGTCGGTCCACTCGTCGTTTTCGCCAGCGGCGGCATCTTTCAGGTTTTCGATAGTGCCGGGAACTTTACCGTCGTGCAAAAGTTTAAACCAGATTTTTGCGTGTTCTTTCTCGTTGTTTGCCGTTTCTTCGAAGATGTTGGCAATTTGAACGAAACCGTCTTTCTTAGCTTTCGAAGCGTAGTACGTATATTTGTTTCGTGCCTGTGACTCCCCGGCGAATGCCGCTTGGAGATTCTTTTCTGTTTTTGATCCTTTTAAATCCATAGTAATTTTTGTTTTCTTATATACTTTTTAATCTCTACAAAGATTGAAAAATTTTGTTAAAAATGCAAATGTATATTTTCTTTGAAGAAAAATTTGGGTGGAGAATATTGAATTTTTCTAAAAACTGTATTTTTGTAAAAACTAAAAAAATATGAAACAAATTACAGTCGGAATAGACATTGGTGGAACGAACACTGCCATTGGTTTTGTTGACAGAGATGGAAACTGTTTGTTCGAAACGAGCATACCAACGAAGGAATATACGGAAATCGAGCCGTATATGAAGAATCTTTGTTCGTTGATACAGAAAGAGTTACAAAACCATTCCGATTGTGAGCTGAAGGGAATCGGCATCGGTGCACCGAATGCAAATTACCACAGAGGAACGATTGAGGAAGCTCCGAATCTAAGCTGGAAAGGCACGGTGCATTTCTGCAAAATGATGGGCGAATATTTCCCGAATGTGAAGATTGCCATTACCAACGACGCAAATGCTGCCGCTATGGGAGAAATGATTTTCGGTGCGGCAAAGGGAATGAAGGATTTTGTTGTCATTACCTTGGGCACTGGATTGGGAAGCGGTATCGTGGTGAACGGTGATTTGGTTTACGGTCACGACGGATTTGCCGGCGAAGTGGGACATACTACTGTGTTTATGGACGGCCGCCAGTGCGGTTGCGGCAAGAAAGGTTGTTTGGAAACCTACGCTTCGGCTACGGGAATTGTCCGCACAATGACGGAAATGCTTTGTAATTCACGCAAACCGTCGCAACTTCGCGATATTCCTAACAGTAAACTGACTTCGTACGATGTTTTCAAGGCATATCAGCAAGGAGACGAATTGGCAAAAGAATGTTTTGACTATACGGGAAAAATTCTTGGGATGAAATTGGCCGACGTGGTTTGCCACACAAGCCCATCGACGATTTTCTTGTTTGGTGGACCTGCAAAAGCAGGCGATGCGATCATCAAACCTACGAAAGAAAGCATGGAAGCATACTTGTTGCCGATTTTCAAGAACAAGATAGAAATCAAACTCAGCGGACTGATGGACAAAAACGCCGCCGTGCTCGGTGCAAGTGCATTGGCTTGGAAGGAGTTGGAGAAATAAAAAAAGCGAAGTCGTGAGGCTTCGCTTTTTAGTATATCGTAAAACTTATTTCACAATAACCTTTTGATTTCCCTGTTCAGTTACAACAATATACGTTCCAGATAATAGTGCCCCATTTTGAGATGTTACATTTTGTCCACCAATAGCAATAATCTGGAAAGGAACGTTGCAAATTATAGTATTGTCTTTAACCGAAATAGATACCTCCTGTTTTATTTCAGAAACAGCAGTGCTTTCGACTCTCGATTTCTCATAAACTTCAATTACAGACGAAAGTCGTGCTACTTCTTCGTCAATTTCAGATTGTTTAGAATTTTCGGATTCTAGAATTGTATTTGCTTTCTTTTTTTCAGAATTTAAAGCTAAATATTCTGCTTGTCCGTATTGACCAAGTTCTGTTCCAACCTGAGTGTTATTTAAAAGATTTTCAGCTCTCAAAATTGTGCTGATAAGTTTTGTTTTGTCTGTTGGAACTTTAGAGTTTTCATAGTTATAAATTGCAATAGAAAGAATGGTACATTCTATATCTATTTCGTTTTGTGTAGAAGATTCTGATTCATTTATTTCATCAGCCTTCTCTTTTTGGTTCGATAATGCAAGGAATTCTTTTTGTCCATATTGTTCAGGTTTTGTTCCAACTTGTGTATTTGTTAGTAGGGAGTCTGCCCGAGCGATTAAAGTTTGTAAGTTAGATTTATCCACTATAATGGATTCAAGATAATTGGTTATTGCAGATTCCAATAGGGTTGCTTGTAAATTGATTACTTGTTGGGTGTTGTCATCATTTTCTAAAACAGCTTTGGATTGTATATTCTCCGCCTCTAAAGCCTCAAATTCAGCTTGTCCATATTGTCCTATGCTCGTTCCGACTTGTGTGTTTTGTAGTAAAGAATCAGCATAAAGAATCAATTGAGATAAGTACGCTGAATTTATGGTGTACGACACTCCAACTGCACGCCATGCATCTTTTACCGCCTTTTCTTGTCCTGAACCTTTGCCAAACAAGTCTCTTGCTGCT
>JAEEQV010000019.1:0-15155 GCA_016285445.1 Bacteroidales bacterium | reverse complement strand
AAAAATGCAGTTTCGTGCCTTTCATAGAATCATCGCGACGAAGTTTCAGGAACACGTCGGCGTAAGTTCTTCGTGCAGCAATCAAAAACGAACTTTTTCCCTTCTGAATCGGACCGTCAACCTCCACGCGCGACGAAATGGTACCAATGCCACCCTGCCCATGAATCGCCTCCTTGCCACCTTCCTGCATCGTCACGTCAAGCACCGACGACAATCTTCCGCCGTATTCCGCCGACATGCTACCCTTATACAATTTAGCATCCTTGATGGCATCGCCATTGAACACCGAAAACATTCCCATCATGTGCGAAGCGTTATACACAGGAGCTCCGTCGAGTAAAATCAGATTTTGGTCGGAACCGCCACCACGCACGTAATAGCCACAACCACCCTCGCCAGCACTTTTCACGCCAGGCATAAGCTGCAAGGTTTTCAGCACATCGTTTTCGCCAAACAGCACAGGCACCATCTTCACCTCCTGCATAGTCAACGTCTGAGCTCCTACTTGCGTAGAAGACACGTTGTAGTCTTGCGATACGGAAGAAACGACAACTTTCTCAATCTTGACGGCATCAGGAGCCAATCTGACATTCTTTTTCAGATTGTCGTTGATGGTTAACTCCACCGACATTGTTTCAAATCCTATGTAGGAATATTCAATGGTATAAACACCTTTCGACAAAGGAATGGAATAACCGCCTTTCGAGTCCGTAAAAACGCCTACGCCCTGCCCTGCTATTGAAACGGTTGCTCCTGCAAGCACCTCACCCGTCGAGGCGTTTTTCACCACACCCGACAACGTGTACTTTTGTGCAAACGAAGTCAATGCAACAATAGTAAAAATGAAATATAATAGTAATCTTCTCATTAATAGCGAATTACAAAATTCTGTTTCACAATGCCATCGCGGAAAAACACAATGCCGAATTTACACAAGTCAATACTTATGCTTACACGTTTGTCGTCCTTGATGGTATTCCACGCCTCACGCATTCCCTCACTCCACGAAATATCGTCAAAAATCATAACTGTCTGCGAACTACGATATTCACAAATCTGGTTGAAATAACGCAAAGTCGCTTCTTTCGTATGATTGCCATCAACAAACGCAAAGTCAACAGATTGTAGTTTTGAAAGAACGCCAACCAAGGTTTCGTCGAAATTTCCCACAACAATTTCCACATTTTCTATCTCACAACTATGCATCGTTTTCCGAGCAATTTCCGCTATTGTTTCGGAACCTTCAAGAGAAACGACGTTTGCGTCGGGATTTCCATACGCCATATAGGCAGAACTGATTCCAAGCGACGTACCAAGTTCGAGAACGGTTTTCGGCTTAAAGTGCTGAATAAGATTATACAACAAACGTGCGTATTTTCCTTGCGACAAACTTGTGCGAGCAATATAATTTATTTTCCGAGTGTTCGAGGCATTTCGTTTTGAGCCAGCACCAAAATCCTGAATCGTGATTTCCGTCGCATCACGCAAAAGTTCCTTGCGGCGTTTTTCAATCTTTGAAAACGTTGATCGAGAGTTTTTTGCACGAAAAACCGATTGAATCAACTCAAAAACAAAGGGAGAATGAACTCTATGTCCGAATTTATGTCCCGAGGTTACAAAATATCGTACTATTTGTTTTGCAAGAAACGTATTCATCCTTCAAATTCGCTATTGTCCTCTGGTTGATACAAATACGAATGACAATTGCAATCGTGTTTGATGTGTTTGTAACGCTTCTTTGCTATTTTCGTTGCACGTTGTGCATTTGTTTGCGTACGACACGACACCCCGAACAACAACGGGCACAGACATATTGCACACAAAAGTATTTTCGTTCGCATCACGTTTTATTTTGCACAAAATTAGAGAATTTCCCTCTTAATCCATCATTTTTAATTAGAAAAAACTATTTTTGTCTAACCCTTTACCAAAGCGACTTTTCGGTCGGAAAGGGAAAATCTATTGCCGCAATTAAAAATGAGTTTTTTATAAATAATTCTCCCAAAATGCAGGAAACAAAACCTCTTCCTTTTGCCGTTTTCTTGTACTAAAAAGGGACTCCCTTGCGAGAATCCCTTGAATTAATTCCTAATTTTTAATTCTTAATTCACTACCACCTTCACCGTTTCGCCATCTACCACCACAAAATACACCCCAGATTTCAGGTTTTTGTTTGCGATTTTCTTACCAGAAACTGTTACCACAAATGCTGGTGCTTCGCCGTTAACAAGGATTATTTCTATTTTCTAAACTAAAAGATAAAAAATGTATTGTAAATAATAGAAAAATTGTATGTTTGCACTACGAGAACCCGCCAAGCCTCTTAATAATGCTTAAATCGGCGGGTCGTTTTTTTAAATATGAATTATGCCGCATTATAAAATCATACGCATCACCGCGTCAATTGGTTTCGCTGTTGCAATCACGAGGATTGCAGATAAAAATTGTTGTCACCATTCTCGTGTCTGGAACAGGACATTTGCCCTACGGGGGTTAACTATGCGGAAAATGACGAGACCTTGGATATCTGCCATGGTTAACCAACAAAAAGTATATTTCACTCTTTGCGTCATAAAATACTTTCTTGACCATATTTCTCCCACAAACGATATGACAGCCAAACTTGAGACTTTGTTCTCCGAATATCCCTCAATTGACAGCAATGCAATGGGTTTTTCGCCTGATTGGTTTCAAGAAGATTTATGGACACATACACAAAAAAGGGATTCCCTTGCAAATCATCCAAAATCAGTTCGCCTCTAAACAACAAATTAGAAGTCTTCTTTAGAATGCCAAAATTGCGTTGCCTGCTCCCACAAATCTTGTTTTAATTTTGTCAAAGGGCGTTTTTCAATATCTTCTTTCGTTGTGTATGTTCCCAACCATAATTGCTTTCTATATTCCTTACTGTAATTGGGTAACATCTTGAAATTATCATCCTCGTTTATATATGGATATAAGTATGCCTTGTCAAATATTTCTTTTGCAACATCACCATGTCTCTGATATAATGTTTCTATATGAAACATTTCTTTGTATTTATCAAAATCTTTTATGTCTTTCTGTGAGGTAGAAGTTGCAATTGCATCTATATCTATAAAATCCCCCTTTTCCTTTCCTGTGTAGAGAGGAATAGGATTTCTAACCTTAAACACAAAGGTATCGTTTATAGAGCCATAATAGGGATTAAATCTTATATCCAAATCTCCTGTTGATTTTCCTTGATTACAAACCGAACAGGATGGAATTAAATTATATAGCGACATGCTTAACATTGGATAGTCCCTTTTGTTATAAAAACGATCAAATTGAAACTTTGCAAGTTTTTCCCCATTTGCTTTTTTCGCTATAAGTGTATAACTCATATTACAATAAGGACAGCTTTTAACATTTATTTTTTCTGCCAATTCAACAAGAATATCTTTTCTATGCGTTTCATAACTAAATGCATTACAAATAGCTTGTTTAGTTCTGGGGGTAAATATATCTTTGTAAATAGTAGAATAATCCCTCAATTTATTGGGATTTGCCAATAATATATCTTTCAAATCTGTTATTATTTTGTCTAAATTTATTGATTCTTTTTTAGAGCATGAAATGTTTTTTAAGTTAAAAGCAATTTTGCTTTCTATTTTCTCTACATACCAATTCTCCAAATCTTTTTGGACTATTTGATTATTATAGATATCAACTCTTGGAAATGAAATCTTATTCATTGTTTTTTTCTTTATTCATTAATTCTTCTATTTTTTCTTTATAGTATTTTATCATATTGCTCTTTGTTACTTTATCATTAGGAAATTTCTCTTGGTATTTTTGTATTAAATATTCCCTTATTCCAACATCTCCAATAAGCTTAATTTCGGTTAATAATTCTTCCTTGGGGGTTTTAAGATTTTCAATGTCATTGTATATCCTATTAATTTTTTCACTAGCATATTCTCCAATCAATCCATCTTTCATAAAAAAAGAACTACGATAAAGATTGAATACATTTGTAGCAAAGGTTTCTTCCACTAAATCATTCACGTTTTTAGTAATACCATTTTCTTTTTGGAGAAAATTCACACAGCACTTTGGTATATCTGACAACAGAATTGGAGAATGTGTTGAGAGAATAATTTGGAATTTAGGAAGGTCTTTTTTTATTTCTCTCAATGCTGTTAAAAATTGTACAATTAATTTTATATATCGTCGTTGCCATTCTGGATGAAAGGCAATTTCTGCTTCATCGAAAAACAACACATTAGGAACGTTTATATTGCTAAATTTTTCTGGCAGAACAATTATCGCATCATAAATTCTTGAAAATAAATCTAAACATAATTCCTCACCACTTGATAACAATATGTCTTCATCAATATTATTTGAATAAGAAAAATCAAAAAATTTGGATGTCAAATAAAATTCATGAGGACTAATTTCATTTAACCATTTTATATCATCTTTAATATTCAAATAAAAGAAACCATCAAATGTTTTGTCCTTATACTCTGCCCTTTGCAGTATTTCAGTTGCAACGTTATGTATTTCTTGTAAAATACTTTTCGCTTTTTCTGATATATCTATTGTATTGATAAAAGTTAAAAATTGTTCTAATATTGAGGAGGTGGAACTAATTTTATTCTTCCATTTTTTTAATATGTCAAAATCAATTTCTGTGTTATTCTCATATATAACATTAAGGAGGTTATAATAAATAAAATCACTCATAAACTGTTCTTGTGGATACGGATATGGATACTCGCTTATTTTAGGCTCCTCCAAAAGAGATATATCAAAATTGCGTTTTTTGTTGTAATATTCTGATTCTAATCCATTTCTTCCTGCATAATTTTTTTTCAATAAAACATATTGAGGTAAATAGTATTCTTGCAACACCTTTCTTAATTCTGAATTTGCCAACATTGTACAAATACGATAGTTGTTTTGTGAAACATGACATCTCAGATATTCTATCAGGGAATTATGCAAGAGACCAGAGTTCTTATTGTAATATTCTTGAGGAGAAAGGACAAGACGGATAATTTCCGAAGCATTATATAATCCAGCTATGTTCCTCGTTCTAATATCAGAATTAACGAAAGAAGAGAAATGACCACTATAATAAAAACATGGTATTTTTTGAATATCACTTGGAGTTCCAAAATTAAAGAATACTTCCAAAGAATAAGAAGAACAAATTAAGAATTTACCATCTTCGTTATAAACTAAAATTCCTTGAAGATTTTGAGAATTAGCCCAAATACTGCCAGTTACTATTGCATTAAGCAAGAAACTCATGGCGGTACTTTTCCCTGCTCCATTATCGCCAACAATACCACAAATAGATACTATCGATTCGCCCCAAAAGTTCTTTGGAAAATTCTCGTTTTCCGTACACGTTAGTTCTCTTGTCTCTTTGTTATACTTTATAGTATATCGAGCATCTAAATTAAGCTCAATTTCATCTAAACATTTATAATGTTGGATATAGGCATAACACAAATACTTCATTTCACATTCTTTTTGATTCTGTCTTTTTTGACAATATCCATTCTTCCCACAAAGATAGATTTTTTCAAAAAATATAGAGAACCATTTTTTGAAGTATTCAAAAAAAAACGGCAAACCTAAAAGATTTGCCGTTTCTCCGATTTTTAATTAAAACTATTCGTAATACTCAAAAGTATATGTGTCACCATCAATAACCATTTTTGCTGGACGACCTTTTTCATCCAAGGTCGTAGTTATCGTACTGAGAGAACCGTCACTTTTTATAGAACTCGGAATATTTTTACTGACATTCTTAATGAATTGACTAGTAGAAAACAAAACATCTTCAAAATTTAACCATAAGTAATAGTCTAAGTTCGTGTTATTGTTAACATCTGAATATGTTATGTTAGAAGAATAATCAGGATCTTTAAATGTTGTTAGATTTCCTTCTATCCAATTCAAATTATAACCATACTCATCGGAACTAACTTTTGCAAGATACCCTTCTGAATAAGAAAAAACACCTTTTTCACTGAATCTTTCACCGTCTTCTTTATAATAAGACGAATACTCAATATTTGCCACAACATTTTCTGTGGCGTTCATTGTTATAATGCCTTCCCCTATAGTTTCATCATTCTCCCATGAATAGTTGATTGTATTTGCAGAAGGATACGAATATATATCGGTTGACATGTAACCATTAAAATTATTCGTTTCTGTTACTTTGGTTATTTTACTATTTTCGTATGTGAAACTTGTTTTAGAAAAATCACCATCCGTATAGGTACACGTAATGTTTTTTACTAAATACACTTTGTTCTTTTCTTCTTTTTTGTCGTCTTTCTCATCGCTACCGCAGGAATACAATCCAAATGCACCTATAAGGCATAACGCTAAAAATTTTAATGTTTTCATTCTCGTATAATTTAAGTTTGTAACTATTGTTTGTTAATCACAAAGAACGAAAATCCTTTTGGAACGATTGCGGAATAGTTGTATCGTGTTTCGTTTCAAATTGCCACGTATTTGTTTGCGATTTGCCAAAGATTATTTGGCAGATTTAGTTTTTATTCGTTTAGAGTAGATGGCAAAGAAATCATATTCCAAAGCATTCGATATATGTAAAAGTGTTTTAGTGTCAATCCAATCGCGCATGTATATGTTGTAAATATTATTCCTGTTGCAACCAATCTGTTCGGCAAGCCACGCAGTTTTCCTGCCTTGGGCTTTAACAACTTTTTGAATCTCTTTACCAATATGTAGTTCTTCGTTCTTGTCCATAAAAAAGGCGTCAACTAATTTCGCTTTGTTTATGGTTCTTCGGCTCTGGACTGCCTTGCAAGATAAACACGAAATAGTTCACGCCCGAGGACGTGAACCTCCGCAGTCTGTTTCTTGCTTATGAATTGTCCAGATTCAAGAACCTAAACAGAAGCGTAAAGCTCAATATGTTAATTCAAATTTTTCTGTTTATTGTTTTTGTTTTACGTTTATACTTTTGCAAATATAGGAAATTTGCTTTCTACAAAAACATTTTCATCCAGAATGAAATCGTAAAAATAGGATTTTGAGAATCCACACCAACCAAGGTTACATAAAGGTAAAAATTGTGGAGATTCGGGCGAGGTAACAGGATTGGATTGATATTATTAATTTGTATTTTGTTGCATTTCAGCGAAAATCTGTGTATCTTTGTAAAAATAAATTTGTTATGGTACGGAAAAACGTTACGGCTTCAATAAAAACTGCTTTGCAAACGCTTCCATATACTATGGATGTTCGCTTGTTTGGTTCCGAAGCTCGTGGCGATGCACACCACAATTCCGACATTGATTTGCTGATTTTATTGGATTTAAATCAAGTAAGCCTTGCCGACGAAGAAAAAATTTTCTCCGTTCTGTATCCTATTGAACTACAACATGGAATAGCCATAAATCCCATCATTGTTACAAAGCAATTGTGGGAAACACGCAAAACACCACTATACGAAAGCATTGAAAGAGAAGGCGTTGCACTATGACAAACGAAGAACGAAAAGACATAATAACATACCGAATTGAAAATGCCAAAACCACGCTGGCGGAGGTTAAAAGTCATATAGAAAATGGTTTTTATAACACTGCGGTAAATAGAATGTACTATGCTTGTTTCTACGCAGCAAGTGCATTATTGATAGCAAATAAAATTCAAGTAAAATCACGCGAGGGTGTTCGTCAGCAATTAGGGCTTCACTTTGTGCTGACTGGTAAAATTTCACAAGAGCAAGGGAAGTTTTATAGTTTACTGTATTCAAAACGTACGGCAGGCGACTACGAGGATTTTTTAACTCACGACAAGGTTACTGTTGATTTGTTATATCCCCGCTGTGAGGAATTTATTTCACAGATTACAACTATAGCTGAAGAATGTCTCAAAAATATTTAACGAGCATTCCGAAATCGAAAATAGGATATTGAAAACCCCCAACAAACAAGGCTACATAATGTAAAATTGTGGAAATACGAATAATCCGAAGAAATATAATTTTTTCCCTTTCTTTCACAAAAATGAATTACTTTTATAAACTCAAAATGTAAGTATGACACGATTCAGTTTTAGAACGATTTTTGCGACAAGTATCTTGTGTATCACGTTGTTAAACGCCTTTTCACAAGAAATGATTTGGAAAGCTGGTTTTGATTTTATTGCCGATAATAGAGAATTCACGACGTATTATGGATACCCCGAAACGATTTTAGGTTCGCGTGTTTCTGCCGAAATCGGTTTTCAAATCGACACAAATCAGGCAATTTTGGCGGGTGGAAGCTATATGGTGGAACATGGTGAGAAAATGTTTGCACACACGCCTGTTCTCACTATGTATTATCAATACAAAAACAATTTCTTAAATTTTCAGGCGGGCTGTTTTCCCATAGAAAAAGCCACTTTCCCAAAAGTGCTTTACACCGATTCTCTCATCTATTATCGTCCCAATTATCAAGGTGCGAGAGCTGTATTTACGCATAATTTAGGAGAACAGACGGTTTTATTCGACTGGCACACCCAAGTGAATGCCGGTCATTGCGAGAAATTCATTGCAGGCATCAGCGGCATCACACATTTGAAAAACGTTTTCATCACCGATATGTTCTATTATCGCCATCATGCCGAAGGCGATCGTGGTAAGAAATCGGTGGCCGACAATGGCGGATGGGGCTTAAACGCAGGTTTTGAACTAAAAAATACCTGGTTTGACTCGCTTTCGATATCAACAGGTTTTGTAAATACGTGGTATGCCAATGCCAAAGACACCACAATCGTAAGTCCGCTTCGCTCATTGGCTTCATATTCAACATTTTACATTCAAAAAAAATGTATCGGACTTGATGCCGTTTATTACAAGGGCGAAGGAACGCATTTGCCGTGGGGCGACCCGCTCTATCGTTGTGGGAACTATGCTCGCATTGACGGAATTTTATATGCCCTCAACACGCCAAACGTGGAAGCAAGTTTCCGTTGGTGTATGCACTACGTTGACGGCGTTTGGGATAATTCACAACAAATATATATTCGTGCCAGACTTCACGGAAAATTAGAACGATGAGTATTCTGAACGACGACATACAATTCTTGCCTGGCGTAGGTCCGCAGCGAGCCAATCTGCTAAAGACAGAGTTGGAGATTTTTACCATCAATGATCTCATCAACTTTCTGCCTTTTCGCTACATTGATAGAAGCAAGTTCTACACGATTGCCGAAGTGGCTCCTTCAACTGTCGCCGTGCAAATCAAAGGTCGATTTATATCAAAACAAACCGTAGGCGTTGGTGCGAAAGCATATCTCAAGGCCTTGTTCACCGATGGCACGGGAAGAATTGAGCTCACGTGGTTTAAAGGAGTAAAATGGATAAATCCACTCATAAAACCAAGCACCGACTACGTTGTATTTGGGAAAGTCAGTGAGTTTCACGGAATGTTGAATATGACACATCCCGAAATTGAGGAACTACAAAAATTTGAGTCAAGACCACAACAAGATTTTATAGGAGTCTATCCTGCGACGGAGAAAACGAGAAAGGCAAACATTAACGGCAAAGTAATGCAAAGTCTTATGGAAGCGGCTTTCAACAAAATCGGAACTAATTCCATATACGAGACTCTGCCAAAATATCTGCTTGACGAATTTCAAATGCCAAATTTGGAATCGACGTTACGAACGCTCCATTTTCCGAAAGACCTCAATCAAGTTTCACGAGCACAATTCAGAATAAAATTCGAAGAACTATTCTGGATTCAGCTTACAATGGCGTTTCGCAAACAAGCACACGTGCAGAATGCAAAAGGATTCCAATTTGTGAGAAGCAACGACAATTTGTTGGCGCGTTTTTATAAAGAATTTCTTCCGTTTCCCCTCACTAAGGCACAAATCCGCGTTATGTCCGAAATTCGCAAAGATGTGGAATCTGGGCATCACATGAACAGACTGATTCAAGGCGATGTTGGGAGCGGAAAGACACTTGTTGCTGTTCTCTCAATGCTTCTTGCCATTGACAATGGTTATCAGGCGTGTCTTATGGCTCCTACCGAAATTCTTGCTCAACAACACGCAAAATCACTTCAAGAATTTTTGAAAGGTTTACCTATAAACATTGCGCTCCTAACTGGCTCAACGACAAAAAAAAAGCGTACCGAGATTGCCCAAGGACTTATGGACGGCTCAATACAGATGATTGTAGGTACGCACGCTTTGCTGGAAGATACCGTGCAATTCAAGAACATAGGTCTCTGCGTGATTGACGAACAACATAGATTTGGCGTAGCACAGCGAGCAAAGTTGTGGACAAAAAACACGATACAGCCACACGTGCTGGTAATGACGGCAACGCCAATCCCAAGAACGCTGGCAATGACACTGTACGGAGATTTGGACGTGTCAGTCATTGACGAACTGCCACCGGGACGTAAGCCAATAAGAACAACAATGTTACGTGATTCGCAGCGACAAAAGATGTATGAACTCATTCGTTCCGAAATTGCCCAAGGACGACAAATCTACATTGTATATCCGCTCATTCAAGAATCCGAACGAGTTGACTTCAAGAATCTGGAACAAGGATATGAGACCATCAGAAAAGTGTTCCCTGAGCCTCAATACAAGACCATTATGGTACACGGGAAAATGAAACCTGCCGAAAAAGACGAGGCAATGCAGAAATTTGCGTCCGGCGAAGCACACATAATGGTTGCCACAACTGTTATAGAAGTCGGTGTCAACGTGCCAAACGCAACGGTAATGGTGATTGAAAGCGCCGAGCGTTTCGGTCTTTCGCAACTCCATCAACTGCGTGGACGTGTAGGTCGTGGAGCCGATATGTCATATTGTGTATTGATGGCTGGCGACAAGTTAAGTCAAGATGGACGAACACGACTCGAAACAATGGTACAAACCACCGACGGATTCCAATTAGCAGAAATGGATATGAAACTTCGTGGTCCCGGCGATATTGAAGGTACGCAACAAAGCGGACTTCCAATTAACTTCAAGTTGGCAAATCTGGCTCGCGACGGTCAAATTCTTAATCTTGCACGAAACGCAGCTTTTCACATCATAGAACACGATGCAAATCTTGAACGGTCAGAAAATGCAGTTCTTGCACAGGGATTAAGACAACGCAACACACAAAGTGTTTCGTGGAGAGACATCAGTTAAACTGTGTCCATAAACGATTTTTCAATTCTGTTGAAAATAATTATTCCTAAGAATAACAACACAATCATAAAAATAAAGCTATACAACAAATAGCCCCACGAGAATACCCCTGTTTGCAAAAAACCAAATTTAAAGCTTTCTATGATTGAAGTCATTGGGTTCAACTGTAAAATCCATTGTTTGTCAACAGGAATGGAATTTAACGGATAGATTACCGGTGTTGCATACATCCACAACTGAACGCCGAATTGCAATAAAAACACCAAGTCGCGATATTTTGTCGTAAGTGAAGAAAAGATGATGCCAAAACCCAAGCTTAATCCCGCACACATAAGAACCAATACCGGCAACAATAACGCATACACATTGGGAACGATGGGAATATCCATCGTAACATAATAATACACGTACAAAAACAAGAATACGCCAAATTGAATTGCGAATTGTATCAAATTAGAAATTGTTGTAGCCAAGGGAACGACAATGCGAGGGAAATATACTTTCCCGAACACGTTCTGATTATTGATAAATACCCCCGAAGTTCCTGTCAGACATTGAGAAAAATAATTCCACAAAATCAAGCCAGAAAAATAGAACAATGCTCCTGGAATTCCGTCAGTCGAAATGCCAGCCAAATTCCCGAACACAAACATAAACATTATGGTTGTCAGCACCGGTTGCACTATCAACCAAAGCGGACCAAGTATCGTCTGCTTATACACCGTGACAATGTTACGTTTCACGTACATCGCAATCAAATCACGATATCTCCATATATCGTGAAGATTCAACTGCAACAAACTTGTTTGCGGTTTTATCACCGTGTATTCTTCTTGTTCCATTGTATAAACTACACCACAAAGATAGTATTATTGAGATACATAAAAAAGAAGAGGTGCAATTTCTTGCACCTCTTCCTCATACAAACTTTAAACTATGAAACGATTTATCGAACTAATGTCACGCTACCGAATTTAGCCTTCTTGCCGTGACCTACGTCAAAGCCTTGCCATTCTTGACCATCCAAGAACGTAGCCTCCATCTTCCAGATGTACACATCGGACTTCAACATCTTGCCTTCATATCTACCATCCCAAGAGCCCACGAATTTACCGTCTTCTACAGCATCCGAGTGCCACAACAAGTTACCCCACTTGTCAAATACTGAGATTTCACAGGTCTTCAAGTTGTAACCTTTTGGCTGGAATGTACGAACACTGTGTGCAGGATTCATTGGAGCGAACGCCGTCGGAACGTAAATTGATGACGTAACGTTCACGAAGATACATTCCTTATATACGTCCTTACAACCGAATGAGTTCTCTACCGTCAAGATCGGGCAGTTGTAACCGTAGATGTAGTTGCCTTCCAGCAATGGGAATTTTCTTTGATCATAAGCAATCACCGTATCTATTGCATTTTCATCTTCACCAATGTGACCGTAATTCCAGAACAACGTGTACGAAACTGGATCAGCTTGAAGTTCTCCTTCTTTGTTGGTGTACCACAAAGTATCCTGTACGGTGCTGTCAATCAACTCAATCAAATTCGATGCTCCTGGCATTTCCCACTTATATAACGCCTTCGGCATAGCAGCAATCTTCACAACCAAGGTATCCCAACCTTCGCAACCTGCCCATGTTTGTTCGTAAACTGTCAATGTGTCGATTCCCGACTTCATCCAGTCAACATAACGAACAGAGCTTGACATAGCGTCCTTAGAATAGTTCAAGTGGTCACCAGTTACGTTCCAGAAATAAGAACTTTCCTTCGTGAATTGCGTGTAGTATTGTTCTGTTGCACCAACACAGACAGAATCACGACCAAACAATTTCGTCTTAGCAGCTGGAGCCACCGTCATATATACGGTATCAACTTCACTCTTACATCCAAGATTATTCTCTTTGTCATAGATAGATACATCATATACCATGAAGCTATATGTACCTGTATCCAATACTTGTCCTGGATCGAAATGATATTTTGTACCAGTTGCCGCATACGGTTTTGCACCATCAAGACTACCCCACATCATATTCGGACTACCAAGAGCTTGCAAGTCTTTAATATCTTCTCCTTGACAAATTACAGAAGAGAATACAATTGGTTTTCTTGGTTGACCTTTTATTGAATAGTTCATACTTACGGTATCGCTCAAGCAATAGATATTTTCAAATACATATTTATATACTGCCGATACTGTATAATCACCTTCTGTGTTGATAAAGCTTGAAGGAGTTACTTGATGACCTTCACCTTCGTCATCTTCGAAATACTTCGTAACCTTACCATATTTAACTTGCCATTCGATAGATGATGCATCGTTAGCATTTGGTTTAAGTTTCGTAGCTTCAATTGGCAACAAATCTTCATAAACGCATATTGCCATATCATTGCTAATTTCAATTTCTGGTTTTTGAACGACATGCAAAACAACAGGTACCATATCACTCACACAACCATTGATTTCACGTTGTACATAATATGTTTTATCTGAATTGCCAATTTCAGCAGCCTCTGGAGTATAATTGTATCCTACGGCAACAACTGTTACGCCAGCCTCTTCTGCATACCATTTATCAGTTGGCATGTTCGTGCTTAACGAAGGTATTTGTTCTGCACCTTCACAAACATTTGCACCTTGTACCATTGGTTCTGCTGGTTGTGAGTTAACCACGAATGACAACATAACAGCATCACCTTCACAACCCTCAACTGTTTGCGAAGCATAGTATCTCTTCGTTCCAGGTGTCATATCTGTTGTTTGGAATGATTCATCTTCAATCAACAAAGTAGTCTTATCAGATGGAGAAGAATACCATTTTACATTTTCACCATTAGCTTCCAATAGCGGAGCTTCTTCGTATTCACACAAATTCTTTTGCGGAGTAATTACTGGTACACCCGGACGTGCCTTAATGCGGTACACTACAGGATTTGTCTTACTTTCACAATCTTTTACTACCTGAGATGCATAGTAAGTATATTCACCAGGCAGCGTTTCTTTCGACTGATATGTAGATTGACCAGAAGAAAGTGAGGTTACCTTTAATGCATCGGCATACCAGTTAATTTTACCATCAGATGCAGGAGTTGCCTTTACAGGTAAAGCTGCTTCCTCAAAACAGAGTACTGCACCTTCCGTTACCGGAGCATCTGGAATAGATTTAATTGTGTATGGAGCTGAAGCTTTAGGGCCATAACAATCATTTACCTTCTGCACGGCCCAGATGGTATATTCACCCGCATCAGAACCATTTGGCGTAAATGTCTTATCGGTTCCAACCACAGGAGCCTGAGGTTCGCCTACTTCTCCTGGATCTTCCTCAAACCAACTGATAGTTCCAATATAATTTGTAGCCACAAACGTTGGATTATCCGTACCTTCACAAACGGCTGCTTCGCTAGTCGCAGCAATTACTGGAGCAAGTGTACCCGATATAGTTATCTTAACAGCTTTTCTTGGACCTTCACAACCTTCATTCGTTGTCAAGTTTTGCAAAGGTTCTGAGTTGTATTCCGAAACATAGTATGTATAATCACCATCCTTAGTCAATCCATTATTATCTAATGGCAAAGATGGTTTATACGTACCATCAGGTGAAATTTTCTCCTGAGTCGTCGCTGTTTCACTTGTATAGAATTTGAATGCCGACTGACTTGCGTCACGTTCTGTCCAATCGCCAGTTGAGGCAACCATTGTCGGAATCTCCGCATAATTACAAGCTATTTCGTCACTAATCTCAACCCTTGGAATAGGACAAGGAACAATCTTTACATTTGCCACGGTTGATTCACTATAACATCCTTCTTTAAATTGACGAGCATAGTAATTCTTGTCAACAGTAAGATTTGTAGCATCTCCCGTTGCCCATGATGTTCCAGATCCTTTTTCTTCATTAACCAATGTTGCAGACTCGAACCATTTTGCTGTGGCAGTTTCCGTCATGCTACTTGTTACCTTCACCTCAACCGGGTTGCTTTGC
>JAEEQV010000342.1:0-2859 GCA_016285445.1 Bacteroidales bacterium | reverse complement strand
TGATATATACGGCGTTGCAGATTGTTAAAAAACTTGATTTCAATTTCCCTATCTTAAAGAATGTCAGTGGCAGCTGCGGTTACAATAAGCGTATAAAGAAACTTCTTGAATATGTAGGAATAAAGAGACAATATGTTGTTTTTGACGCTAACAATGAACCTCAATTTGTTCCTCTGTATGAACTTGCTTCTTCTCATACGGCACGTAAAACGTTTTGTGACATTGTTCCGAAGTCAATCATTCAGAATGCAATTGATATAACTGCCGTTCATGCAACAGGTAGTAAGGCAAACGACAGATACACGAATGTAGGGGTGGAACCAGAAACGTTGTTTTATCTTTATACCAATACTTTTCAAGATGTTTTATATAAAGTAGATGCTAATTTTGATGTGATTGAAAATTTTTTTTAAAATAAAATTCAATAAACACTCGTAAGCAAGGAATGAAGAAACGTAAAAAAACGAAAGTAACCGTAAAAATAAAATGTTGATTATCAATGTGTTATGTAAAAATAAATTTGTTTTTGTAAGATTTTTATAGTTACATTTGCACCAGTTAAAAACAAAAAGCGAACAATAACTACAATAACAAAAAATTAACATAACATTTGAACGATGGAAAACATAACCTTAGGAAATTACAAAGAGAAATTTATCCAATTACAAAATCTGGTGAATGGTTTCGCAAACTTTCTTGCCTGTATGGAAGCAAAAACGACGAACAGTCTTCCTGCGGGCATGCCACCAACAGTAAATGGCATTGTTGGAGTAATGCAAATTCTGAACTGTGGAAGAAGTAAGGCATACGAGATTATGACTAACCCTAAATATCAATCTGCATTTTATGGGAAACGTGGGGAACGAAATCGTCTTTGTGATACGCAAAAGTTGTTAAACCTAATGAAAGAGTCATAATTATTTCTCGAAGAATTGTAAAATCTGACGTTTTTTTTCATTTTCCACTCCTTGAAATTACTGATTTTGGGCTTTAGAATGGACTATATTCAAAAAAATTATAAAAAAATAAAAAATTTTTTTTCGGACATGTCAGCGAAAAACATAAATAAGCATAAACTACAGATAAGAAAACATAATCATTTTCTCGTTGTGCCTTTCCCATGTAGGGAGAACGGATGTCTGCAATAGCGAGGGATTGTTTTTTTAGTCATTTTTATCTATATATTTGTCCCCGTTTAAAGATTACGTGCACCAAGCATAGAATCAACAAACACTTACATAATTTTAATTTTATAATATGATAGAAGCAAGCATTAGTTTCGATTGCTTACCAGTAGCGGTAGCAAACCTTCAGAAAAGTGTAAATGTTCTTATTGAACAAGTAGCAAAATTACAGGAAAAGAATAGTGATAATTATGCGCAATGGATGAATATAAAACAATTGTGCGAATATCTTCCAGACAAACCAGCATTGCAAACGGTTTACGAATGGGTTTCTAAAAAACTTATCCCATATCACAAAAAAGGGAAGAAACTATTTTTCCTCAAAACTGAAATTGACGAATGGCTATTCTCTGGTAGTACTCGGATAAATGACAAAGAACAAACTAATTAATCATTAAAAGATTTTAACCAATGGATTCCCAACATTTCGTTTGCCCTCTTGCCAATCAGTCCAAGTCTCTTTCCGATGATTGGCTCGATAATCAGGATGTGACCATGCAATTGCACATCTCTTTGAGAACATTACAGGAATTGCGCTCCAAGGGCGTGATTCCTTACACAAAACTTGGCAACAAAGTATATTACCGACGTGCCGACATTGAAAATCTTCTAAACGCCAATTTTAATTATGGACACAAATAGATTCTCGTTTTTCAAAGCCCCAATCTCCAATACAAAACCGTCCAAGACAGTTTCACTTGTTGAGGTGTATAACTATATCCGTGGCAATGACGCTTTGGAACGGACCAATTTTCTTCGTACCATCGCCGACAAAAAACAGGCACAGAAATACAAAGGATGTCAGTTTGATTATTGTACGTTTTCAGGCGTTTTCTCCGAAAGGAAGGACAAACATCTTATCAAACATTCAAATCTGCTCTGCATTGATTTTGATGGGCTATATTCGTATGAATGTGCGACGGCTCGAAACGAAAAATGTTTCATGTCCGTAGAACTACTCCGATATAAACTGTTGCAAGACGATTATTTTGAAACGGAACTTCTGTTCCGCAGTCCCTCGGGTAACGGACTAAAATGGGTTGTATCCATAGAAACGCAAGACGAATCTTCGGAGTTTTATGCCTCTCATTTGGACTATTTCAAAGCCGTGGAGAAATACATTTATCAAACCTACCACATTAAAATAGACGCGTCAGGCAAGGACATTTCGCGTGCTTGCTATCTTCCGCATGACCCGTTTGTTTTCATTAACCCTAATCAATTGGAACACCATGAAGAAACCTTTTTATCCGCAACAATGGATAAATGACGATATTCCCAATGCCGTGGAAGAAATCACGTCGCGGGTCGAAGCCCTCTCTGTTGATATCGCTCCGACATACAATGAATGGGTGCAACTTGCCTTTTCGCTGATAGAAGCATTAGGAGAAAATGGGCGGTCGTTTTTCCAACGATTAAGCCGTTTTTACCACAATTACACGGAAAAGGAAGCCGATGAACAATATACCAAGTGCCTTGCCTCTAGAAAGTCGGGCGTAACTATTGGCTCATTTTTCTTTCTTGCAAAAAAGGCGGGGGTTAACATTTTGCTTTCCAAAACACCAAAAATTATAAGTGACATTATTGGAAATTTTGACAATATTGGAGATTTACACTCTTCAAAATCTCTAAAATCCTCGGTATCTCCAAAATCTTCACAGATGTTGTCGGTGGT
>JAEEQV010000341.1:0-2872 GCA_016285445.1 Bacteroidales bacterium | reverse complement strand
ACAATTTCTGTAAACTATACATTTCATTTGTTGCATCTCATTGTTTCAAAATACACAATTTCAACGCTTTGCCATCATTTATCAGCATTGAACCGACCAATATCTGCAATTTGCAATGTCCAGAATGTCCCACTGGAAACAAAAGTAGCATAGTCGAAAAAGGGAAAATCTCCTACGCCACGTGCGAGCAACTCTTTCCACAGATTACGAGACACGTTATATTTGCAAACTTGTATTTTCAAGGCGAGCCGTTCATCAACGAAGAACTTGTGCGTATCGCCACATTGGCCCACAAGGAAAACATACTGACTTCCGTTTCGACCAACGCACATTTCATCACACAGGCAAATGCCGACGCAATTGTTTCGTCGGGAATCACAAAAATGATCATCTCGCTTGACGGTTACGACCAGAAATCGTACGAGAAATACAGGAGAAACGGACAGTTTCAAAAAGTGATTGACGGCTTACAATATTTGCAAGAAGCAAAACAAAGAAACCACACGAATTTGCCACTCATAGAACTGCAATGCCTGCTGTTCAAGCATACGGAACAACACAAACAAGAAATTGCCGACATAGGGAAAAAATTCTCCGTTGACAGAATCATATTCAAGACGGCTCAATTCTATGACAATCAGAACATTGAAATGCTCCCCTCTGAGAAAAACAGCCGTTACACTGTTCACGACGGGCAACTTGACATCAAGAAAAAACTGAGAAATAAATGTTGGAAAATGTGGAGTTCGTGCGTCATAGCGTGGAACGGCAACGTGCTCCCCTGCTGTTTCGACAAAAATCACACGTTCACTTTTGGCAACATCATGCACAATAAATTCCCGGAAATTTGGTTTTCAAAGACATATAGTTCGTTCCGAAAAAATATTCATACAAACCGACAACAAATAAAAATGTGTCAAAATTGCTCCGAATAACGTGAGTTTGCTAAAAAAAAACATACTTTTGTGAGATTAAAATTTTATGAATAAAAAAAGACAAACCATACAATATATTATCTGTGATTTTATCACGGCTGCCATCGTGTGGACGCTATTTTTCTTCATACGAAACAATTTTATTGATGCGTATTATCTGATTTATCCAGAACTGCGAAATCACATTCTGACTGACACACACTACATTTACGGGCTTTGCTTTATTCCCGCAATGTGGATTGCACTCTATTATTTGAGTGGTTACTATAAAAACATTTACCGAAAATCACGTTTGAAAGAATTTCTCAACACGTTCTTCATCACCATTTTCGGAACAATGATACTATTTTTCACCATAATTCTTGATGACAACGTTCCAACATATAAGGCATATTACCAATCGTATCTCCTATTGGTTTTGCTGCATTTCGTCATAACCTACATTCCTCGATTTATTATAACGACGACCACCATTCGGAAAATAAGAAGCAGAAAACTCGGGTTCAACACATTATTGGTTGGAAGCAACGAAAAGGCCGAGAATCTGTATAAACGGTTGGAATCGGCAAAAAAATCAGCAGGAAACAAGTTTATCGGCTTTGTCAATGTGATTGAGCAACAAGAATATCAAATGTCGAAGTATATGCCACATCTTGGCAAGATTGACGAGGCGAAAAACATCTTCAAGCAACAAAATATCGACGAAATCATCATTGCCATTGAATCGAAAGAACACGCATATATTGAACATATCTTATATTGTCTGCAAGGCACGAAAGCCGTTATAAAAGCCATTCCCGACAATTGCGACATTATTTCGGGACGCGTTTCGTTCAATTCCATGCACGACGAGCCACTTATCATTATTTCGCAAAATGTGATGCCTATTTGGGAAGAGAAACTCAAACGTCTTTTCGACATCA
Organism: Bacteroidales bacterium; assembly: GCA_016285445.1. Taxonomy (GTDB): domain Bacteria; phylum Bacteroidota; class Bacteroidia; order Bacteroidales; family UBA1715; genus UBA1715. Next base: position 1,014 of record JAEEQV010000341.1, on the reverse strand, counting down.
TCGTTTCCGTCCTCGTGCTTATTATTGGCTCACCACTCTATATTTTTACCGCCATTATGGTAAAATGTTCATCGAAAGGACCTATTTTCTACAAACAGGAACGAATCGGTCAATACGGAATTCCGTTCAACATTTATAAATTCCGTTCCATGATTGTGAATTCAGAAGTTGACGGACCACAACTTTCAAAGGAAAACGACGACAGAATTACCCCGTGGGGACATACGATGCGAAAATTCCGTCTTGACGAAATACCTCAATTCTACAACGTACTCAAAGGAGATATGTCGCTCGTAGGTCCACGACCAGAAAGACAGTTTTTTATTGACCAAATCGTAAAAATTGCGCCTCACTACACGCATTTACAGAAAGTTCGTCCAGGTATCACGTCCTTAGGTCAGGTAAAATACGGCTACGCACAAAGTCCCGAAGAAATGGCAAGCCGTATGAAATACGATATCATTTACATTGAAAACATGTCAATCTACCTTGACATAAAAATCCTTATTTACACAATAAAGACGGTAGTTCTTGGAGAAGGAATATAAATCCTCAAATTACAGCGCAATAATATTGTTTTTAATACCGTATTTGATGAGGTCAACTTGCGTTTTGAGGTTGAGTTTCTGCATAATATGCGTTTTGTGTGTTTCCACTGTTCTCACGCTAATATGAAGAGTATCAGCAATTTCCGGGTTTGTGTAACTATTTCCCCAAAGCGACAGGATTTCAATTTCGCGCGTGCTGAGTTGTTTCACATCGTCGTCTTCGTTTTTTTCATTGTTTTGAATTGACGAGACGTAGCGATTGAGCAAAATGTTGGTGATACATTTGCTAAAATAGTCATATCCATTGCGTAACGAATAAATTGCCTCGAACAATTCTTGTCGTGACGCGTCGTGGGAAAGGAAACCTTTGGCACCGACTTTTATGATATTGAAAATTGTTTCCTCGTTTTCGGAATACGAAATAATCAGAACTTTTGCCTTTGGATGAATTTTCTGAATTTCTTCC
>JAEEQV010000340.1:0-2876 GCA_016285445.1 Bacteroidales bacterium | reverse complement strand
TTGTCAGCAGTGTCGCTTCTTAAAAGTAAGAATATGAAAAATCTCGTGGTTGATTTGCGAGAAAACGGTGGTGGACTGCTGTTTGCCGCCATTAGTCTTGCCGAGGAATTTCTGCGAGAAGGCGACACGATTGTGTTTACCAAGGGAAGGAACGAGCCTGCCGAATATTTTGTGGCTGAGGGATCTGGAACGTGTGGAGACTTAAATCTTGTAGTACTTATAAACGAGTACTCCGCTTCGGCAAGCGAGATTTTTGCCGGCGCTATGCAAGATAATGGTCGCGGAACTATTGTTGGTCGTCGTTCCTACGGAAAAGGCGTTGTTAACGAGGATTTCCCGTTACGTGACAGTTCTGTCGTGCGACTGACGACAAAAAAATTCTATACACCGTGTGGCCGCTGCATTCAAAAACCTTACAACGGTAGTTTGAATGATTATGATCACGAATTGGTCAATCGATATAATCACGGCGAAATGCGTGCCGCCGATAGTATTTCGTTCCCTGATTCACTCAAATTTGTCACCAAAACGGGAAAAATCGTATATGGTGGCGGTGGTATAATGCCCGATGTGTTCGTTCCGATGGACACCACATTGATGTCGAACGCTTACAAACGAATTACTGCCGAAGGACATATTTATAACTTTGCGTGCGCTTTTGCCGAAAACAACAGAAACCGTTTGCAGTCGCTTTCGACTGAAGAGGCTTATCAATATTGCAGAAACAATATTTCGTGCAAAAAGATTACCGATAGCGAGACGAAGAAACTTCTGACAGAATGTTATCCTGACGAGGTGGAACGATTGGATAAATTGATGTGTTATTACATTATTCGTAACATTTTCGGAAATACCGCCTTTTTTGAATTATACAATGCTGATGATACCACGATTCAGAAGGCATTAGAAATACTTTCAACTCAAAATTAATGCTATGATTTACGATTCTTTCACTCAAAACAAGAAAAAACTCGCGTTGCTTATCGATCCCGACAAGCAGTCAGATGACACGTTGCGAAAAATCTCTCAAAGTGCCGAGAAAGAACTCGTAGATTTTATTTTCGTTGGCGGAAGTTTGGTTTCATCAAGCACGTCGCACGCAATAGCAGTCATAAAAGAACATTTTTCTCGTCCGGTAATTTTGTTTCCCGGCAACGCAAGCCAAGTAAGTGCAAATGCCGACGCAATCTTGTTTTTGTCGCTTATTTCGGGGAGAAATGCCGAGTTTCTGATCGGAAACCACGTCTTGTCGGCACCTATGATTAAAAATGCTAAACTTGAAGCCATTCCTACGGGCTATATCCTAATTGATTGTGGAGGAGCAACGTCTGTAGAATATATGAGCAACACGCGCCCTATTCCGTACAACAAACCCGACATAGCCGTTGCTACGGCTCTTGCAGGCGAGATGCTCGGTTTGAAAGCCCTTTACTTGGAGGGTGGTAGCGGTGCCAATACGTTTGTCAATCCCGAAATAATCAAGCGAGTAAAGCAATCTTGCTCAATTCCGATAATTGTTGGTGGTGGCATAAAAACACCCGAGACGCTACGACAAGTTTATGAATGTGGTGCCGACATAGCCGTTATTGGCACTATCATAGAAAAACAGCCAACACTTCTTTCCGAAATGATGGCTGTAGTAAAGTAATCATTATTCCCTAAGGAATATTACATCGTTTTTTTATTCAACAATATAGACGGTATCTCGTTGGGATTTCCGTTGTCATCAACTATCGGAAAATCGGCCTTATAGCACCAATGTGCGTTGGCAATACCGTTTTCCCTGAAAATTGCGCACACATCCTTGTACCAGTTCAAACGAGGCTCTTTGTCAATATAATATGGATAAGCGCCAAATTCGCCACAATACACTTGTAAGCCCAGTTCTTTCCCCTTGTCGATACACGGCTGAATTTGTTTCAAAAGATAGTCTTTGTTCCACAAACCTTCATCGCTCTTGAATTGGTTAACAATCTTATAATCAAGCGTTTCGTAAAACGAAGCCGATGGCGAGAACACTCCCGGATATTCAACTTTGTCCTTGTAGTCTTTCATCGGTGTCCACCATGCTCCATAGTGAGTAATGAACAACGGATTATAGTAATGGAAACTGATAATCAGATGGTCGTCGTTTTCTGGCACCTGCAAATACGGCATAGTAACAACCGACTGCTGCCAATTCGAACCAACCACGATGAATCGTTCCGGCTCTTTCTCACGTATAGCCGCAATCAAGCGTGCCTCAAGGTCGTTCAACGCCTCGTGAGACGGTGCGATAGCCTCATTCAGAAGTTCGTATGCAAGACGGTCAGTCGGATACTCTTTTAGAAACGACTGCAAATCCTTCCACATATCAATCATGTGCTGTTGTGCGGCAGGGTCGGTAAACAGCGTGTTTTCATGTTCCGTCAGGAAATAGTGGGCACGAGTGATGTGCAAGTCAACAATAATGTTCATATTATTTCCCAACGTCCATTCTATCGCATTTTTCATCAATGCAAACGCGTCTTCGTGACGATTGAGTTGCTCGTCGTACATCTGTTCCTCATCTATCGGGAGACGCACGTGCTCAAAGCCCATAGCGGCAATCTTGTCAAAATCCTTTTTGCTGATTTGATTTGCACGAACTTCGCCACGAGATTCCGACTGCGAAAGCCAATGGCTCACATTAATTCCTGTTCCTAAATGAAATATTTTTTTCATACACGTTCAATTTACTGTTTCAAATATACTAAAATAACGACATCTGGCTGCCCGACTCTGGATTTTCCGATGGCGGTTCTTCAGTACTCCAATCCTCAAAATGAGGCGTTGACGGTTCCTGCTCTTGTTCTTCGGGCGGAAGTTCCTTCTCTAACGGTACCACAAATTCCATC
>JAEEQV010000339.1:0-2897 GCA_016285445.1 Bacteroidales bacterium | reverse complement strand
AAATTTCCGCCATAATCTTGCAGGACTACGATAAAGGCGTGTTTTCCAAGAACTTGATAGAATTTGTGGTTGACGAATCAAAAAAACAGAACATTCCCGTATTGGTTGACCCCAAAAAACGGAATTTCAACAATTTCAAAAACGTGTCGTTGTTCAAACCGAACTTCAAGGAATTTACCGAAGGTATCGGGAAATCGTGCCGCAAAAACGACAGCAAATCGTTGTTCGCTTTGGCAAAAGAGTTTATGGCAACGCAAAATATTGACACAATGATGGTTACACTTTCGGAACACGGAATTTTCATTGCCGACAAAAACCATTATGTCACGATTCCAACGCAAGTTCGCCACGTTGCCGACGTTTCTGGTGCGGGCGACACGGTAATTAGCACTGCCGCAGTGTGTTACGTGCTCGGATTCCCGATGGAGGAAGTAGCACGGATTTCGAACATTGCGGGCGGTTTGGTTTGCGAACAACCCGGCGTGGTTACCGTAGAAAAAGAACAATTATTGAAACACATTGGATAAATAGAGTTAAGAATTAAAAATTAAGGATTATGGCTGGCTGACGTGTGGAAGCCACCAAAACAAAAATAAAAACATACAAAATGGCTGCAATTTCAATTTTAGTTGTTGACGATGAACGTGCGATTCGCAATTCGCTCAAGGAAATTCTTGAATATGAGAACTATAAGGTGGAGGTTGCCGAAAATGGTGCCGATGGACTGCAAAAAGTTCAAAACGGGAAATTCGATTTGATTTTCTCCGACATAAAAATGCCCGAAATGGACGGTATCGCCTTCCTTGAAGCAGTTTTGAAGGAACGTGGCGACGTACCAGTCATTATGATGTCGGGACACGCTGAAATCGACACGGCCGTGAAATCCATCAAATTGGGTGCTTACGACTTTATTTCCAAACCATTGGACATGAACCGTATCCTTGTAACGGTTCGTAATGCGTTGGATAAAAAGAATTTAGTTCAAGAAACGGCTATCCTTAAAAAGAAAGTCGGCTCGAAATATCAGATGATTGGTAATTCAGAGCCATTGCAAAAAATACAAGAAATTATCGGCAAAGTTGCTCCAACCGACGCCCGTGTGCTGATTACCGGCCCGAACGGTTCTGGAAAGGAACTGGTTGCCCGTGCCCTCCACGATCAAAGTAATCGGAAGAACGCGCCATTCGTTGAAGTGAACTGTGCGGCGATTCCTTCGGAACTTATTGAAAGTGAATTGTTTGGGCACGAAAAAGGTTCGTTCACTTCGGCAATAAAAACACGTATCGGAAAATTCGAGCAAGCCGACGGCGGCACGTTGTTCCTTGACGAAATCGGCGATATGAGTTTGTCGGCACAGGCAAAAGTGCTTCGTGCATTGCAGGAACAAAAAATCACCCGTGTGGGCAGCGACAAGGACATTTCGGTTGATGTGCGCGTGCTTGCCGCCACCAACAAGAATATGAAGGAGGAAATTGAGGCGAAACGTTTCCGTGAAGACTTATACCACCGTTTGAGCGTGATTCTCATAAAAGTGCCGTCGCTTGCCGAGCGAATCGACGACATTCCACTGCTTGCCGAGCATTTTGTGAACGAGTCGTGCAAGGAAATGGGCGTTCCAAAGAAAGAGATTTCCGCCGACGCCGTAAAAAAATTACAGACCTATCCGTGGACAGGAAACATCCGTGAATTCCGCAACGTGATTGAACGATTGGTAATTTTGAGCGGAAAAACCATCGAGGTCTCCGACGTGGAACTTTACACGCAACCGTTGGGATAACACCAATGCCATAGGCATCAACTAATGGATGACACATTATACATGATTTCGTCAAATACAAGGAATTTATATCTTTGTATCTCTAATTTTTGCTTTATATGAATATGAGAAAGAATTTTCTAAGAATATTTGTTTTAGTCTTTTTGTTCTCGTCTCCACTCTTTTTAATGAGTTACGACGACACCAAAGACTTTGAGACGGCAAAGAATCTCGATATTTTTTATTCCCTATTTTCAGAAATTTCTAACTCATATGTTGACGAGCTTGCACCTGGCGACCTAATGTCGAGAACTATCAACGAAATGCTGAAAACTCTCGACCCATACACGAACTACATTCCAGAATCCGATGTGGAACGATACACAATAATGTCGAAAGGAGAATATGGCGGCATTGGAGCTTCGGTGACTAAACGCGACAATGCTCTCATGATTACCGACATTCAGAAGAATTCGCCAGCACAAGCTGCGGGAATCATTCTCGGCGACAGAATTGTCGAAATAGACGGACATTCCATTATAAATACGCCCTATGACGAAGCAATGCAACTTCTTCAAGGCCAGATGGGTACGACAATGAAATTAGGAATTATCCGCAACGGTGAACGAAAAAACTTCTCAATCGAACGTAAAAATATAAAAATCAATAGCGTACCGTATTATGGTATGCTCACACCCGAAATCGGTTACATAAAACTCAACGAATTTTCTCAACTCTGCTCCGTCGACGTACTGAAAGCTTGCAAAAAACTTATAGGGGATGACAAAGCAAAAGGTCTTGTGCTTGATTTACGTGGCAATCCAGGCGGACTGCTCATAGAGGCAATTAATATCGTCAATATTTTTATTCCTGCAGGTGAACGAATTGTGTTCACCAAAGGACAAAACAAAACCGAAAATTCAAAATTCTCCACGCAAAATGAACCTTTTGCCCCCGACATTCCACTTGTGGTCTTGGTGAACGACCGTTCTGCTTCGGCAGCAGAGATTGTATCTGGAGCACTGCAAGACCTGGACCGAGCCGTTGTCATTGGAAATCAGACATTCGGCAAAGGCTTAGTTCAAACGCGTAAAGAACTCGCACACAACTCGTTGCTAAAAATCACCACATCAAAATATTA
>JAEEQV010000338.1:0-2901 GCA_016285445.1 Bacteroidales bacterium | reverse complement strand
CAACCAAGTGGATATTTCTATCAATCAGACGCTTGTTGAGACTATCATTTAACGGCGAAGCCATGGTGTTTTCGCGTCCGTTCAGGTTATCCACAAAACGCTGCTCTATCCTATTATAGCCCATCAAAATTTTTCGGGAAACAGCCACAATTACAATAACGGCAAATCCAACGACCAATTCCAGCCGTTGCGACATATGGAACATTTTTGCCAAAACGGTGCAGATAAAAAACATCGTCAAACCCGACTGGAAAATAATGAGACAAATCAATCCACCTTTATTGATATAGTTTTGTCCCCACATTTTCTTAATGTAATTTCCATTTCCCTTATTGATAAGAACGGCACGCAGAAATGGCGACATTATTATTAATGCGATTAGGCCAGCCACAACCCCACTCCAAAATTCAGGCAATGCCTTTTGCAACATTGGTTGAATGAAATTAAACACAACAACGTGTATCGTAAGCATAATGACGCTATAAATAATATCTCGTCCTAATGTCCTCGTTATCAATTGTTTCCAATCACTTTCACGATTTATGACACGCGTTCCTTGTGATATTTTTCCTATTTTTTCCAATAATTCGGGCGGACATTTCTTGATTATCCATTCATATAAAGGTTCCGCTCCTTTTATAAAGTATGGTGTGGTAAACGTCGTTATAACCGAAACTGCAACAATTATAGGATAGATGTACTCGCTAATGACCTTCTGCGAAACGCCTACCGACGCGATGATAAAGGCGAACTCGCCTATTTGGGCAAGACTCATTCCCGATTGTACCGATACTTTCAAATCCTGTCCAGAGATGAGCACACCCAAGGCAGAACAGACGGGTTTAAACAAAACAACTACAAGTGTTATAATCAAGATGGTTCCCCAGTAATCCAACAGTGCGTGCGGACCAACCAACATTCCCACCGAAACGAAGAATACAGCGCCAAAGAAATCTTTCAGACTTTTTATCATGTGTTCTATTTTAGGGCCTTCGGCTGTTCCCGATAAAATGGAACCCATCACGAATGCCCCCAATGCAGCAGAAAAGCCTACTCGCACGGCAAAGACAACCATTCCAAGACACAAGCCCAACGATATTATCAGCAACATTTCCTCGGTGAGCAATGGGCGAAGTTTCTTCAAAAGTGAGGGAATGAGAAAAATTCCCACCAAAAACCACAACACCATAAAAAAGCCGAGTTTGAAAAAACTTTCAATCATCTCCATTCCCGCAAATTGCTGACTGACAGCAATTGTCGGCAACAGCACCATCATAAGTATGGCGACAATATCTTCCACCACCAGCGTCCCGAATACGATGCCCGTAAACTTCTGATTTCGGACGTTCAAGTCGTCAAATGCCTTGATAATGATTGTGGTAGATGACATTGACAACATTCCGCCAAGAAAAATACTTTCCACGTTGCCCCAACCCACCATTTTTCCGAAAATGAAACCTATGGTCAACATTGATATCACTTCGGTAAATGCAGTAATGAATGCCGAAGCGCCGACATTCATCAGATTCTTTATACTAAATTCGAGACCTAAGGCAAACAAAAGAAATATCACGCCAATGTCTGCCCACGTGGATATGTTGGTCTTGTCACTTATGGAAGGTAACAAGTCGATATACGGTCCGGCAATAATGCCGACGACGATATATCCCAACACCAACGGTTGCTGTAATTTCTTGAAAATTACAGTCACAATACCTGCCATAACAAGAATTAAGGCCAGATCCGATACTAAGGCAGGTAAATGAGACATGAATTTTTGTTTTTCACAAAATTACTGCAAGTATCGAATCAAACAAAATTTTGAAAGTTTTTTTAACTCAAATTTTATTTGCTTATTCAACCACAACTTTATATGCCTTGTCACCAACAATCACAACATACACGCCAGCGGTTTTCACAGGAATCATTGTTGATTGCACCGCATTTTGTTGTGCCACCAATTGTCCTGCAATGTCGAACACCACGACGTTTGCTTGTTCCGTAGAATTTATCACGATGTTTTTTCCTTTTGCATATACAATCGCCTGATTTTCAGGAATACCGTCGATTGCATCGACAAAATTCTCCAATTCGGCAATGTTGCTCACCACGATAACGAACGGTCCCGACTCCGATTTCATTGCTTGTGTGACGTCTATCTCTTCTATCAAATCAACTGCGATAAAATATCCCATAGTTTCCGGCTCCGGGTTTTCGGCAATGTAGCGGAATTTGTTTGCTGGCACTTCCGACACCAAGAACTGTCCGCCACGAGTAAGTCGATAAACCGTGAATTTTACGTATTCGACGCCTTCGTATGCGTCCCACCACAGATGTATCGCATTGTTTTCGTCACGTTTCCATTGCAGGTTGATTGTCTTGCTCTCGTGGCTCAACGGTGACTCCAGGCATTTGTTTGCCGCAGAAATGCGGTAACGATACGGATTCGGATTTGTGCGAGGATTTGTCGTTTCATCGACAAACACGCTGATTTCGTTGTAATTTTGCGAGCCAATTTGCTCATATTCACCATTTTGCTCCGTTTCGCGATAAATGAGATATTTGTCGATTTCATTCGTCTGCTCTTTTTTCCAGACTATCAAATTATGTTTTGATTGTTTGCCATACGACACTAAGGCAATTTCTGGTTGTTTGAATGGAATTGGCGGCACGGTTACTGCCAATGTCGCACGACAATTATTGCCATCGGTTACCGTCAACGTATAATCACCAGCAAACATTTTCGGACGATTAAGAGCATTGGCAACCTCTGAAGAATCGCTCCATTCATACGTATATGGATACGTTCCACCTGATACCTCAACAGAAATTGAACCTTGTGCCTCATTACATTTTGATGCAGTGACAGACTGCAACGTAACACTTGGAGCATTTTGTTCC
>JAEEQV010000337.1:0-2915 GCA_016285445.1 Bacteroidales bacterium | reverse complement strand
GCCGACTTTGAATTTTGTTTCGGAAATCTTCAGTTCTTTTTCGGTTACCGACAGTAATAATTCTGCAAGTTCCACATTATCATGGGCATACAATACTTGAAGATATGCTTCGGCAACGGCGATTTCAATGTCGTATTTTGCCTGTTCCACCTGAATTTTCTGTCGTTCAAGTTCAAGGTTGGATTTTTTTATGCTGTTTTCCGTGTTGAATCCGTTGAACAAGTTAAGGTTTGCATTCACGCCAACGCTTGTGTTCATCGGGTCGAGCAACGATTGCGAAGCCGAACCGTTCACCGACGGCAGACGATTCATTTTTGCCTGATTAACTTGCAGTTCCGAAGAACGTTGTTTCAAATACGACTGCGAAACGGAGATGTTGTTTTCCAAAGCGTGAGAAATACATGCTTGCAAGTCCCATGGATGTGTGTTTTGCTCGGGTAATTCTTCTTGCGAAAAACAATTCGCGCACCAAACTACAGTTAGCAAAAGTATGATATTGAATATCTTCATATTTTTTCTTTGGTCAAAAGTAAGAAAAAAACTATCACTTTAACAAAAAACTCCTTTTAAGCCGATACTTTGTTTGAATTAAACTTTTTTCAAAAAACATTGATCAATTATCCCTTTTCACTATTCTTTTTCGGGGAACGTAACATACACGGAATCAATCGAGTACGCATAGAATCGTCCTAAAGCGTCGCCTTCCAGATTTGATTTGGGATTGTCGGGTGCAGAAAACATTCCCGAACTGGAATTCGATAATGCCAAAGTGTTGTAAAATTCATACGCCGCTTTATCAATGGAACTAAGATAAAGTCGCAAGGTGTCGGTTGAGGAATATGCTCCCATAAGCGTCACCAACTGTATCGCCTGCCCGTCGAAATAGCCGTCGTCGGTTACCGAACGGGAAAGCAACGTGTCGGCATTCCAAATATCTACTTTGTAATAATTCACAACTGATTTTATATCTGTCATATAGCCCAAAACGTCGTACAATGTCTTGGTGCTGTCCATCAATCCCGCAGGAATCCAGTCGGCAAATTCCGACTTTTGCACCGTCACGCTATCCCACAAAATCGCTTTGGGCATATACGAAGTGGCACGAATATTTTCCTTGCCAATCAGCACATTGAGCTCGTAGGTTGTTTCTTCGGGGAAATTCATCGTAGCAGAATAATATCCTGCAGAATCCTCGTTCAATGCCAATTGTGTGTCGTTGAACGACAAATAAATGCTTGCTCCCGAAATATACGGGACATTATTAGGATTGAGATAACTTGTTGTCTTTGAAAGAATTACCTGTGCCTTTTGTGGCGAAACAGAAGCATCCACTACAATTTTCGGTTCCGCCGTGGTCAAATCAAAATCTTCCATCACTTCGGTACAGGAACTGAACATAGCGACAAGTGAAACAAATAATATAGAAAGTGATTTTTTCATAGCTTAAAATTTACAATTCCATGAAACAGAAGGGATTATTGGAAACAACGACACTTTTACCGCCTGCAACACGTCGGGATTCTCCTCGTCAACTGGCTCAAAATAAATCATATAGGCATTCTTCCTATTATACACGTTGTAGATTGAGAACGACAGCAACGACTCAAATCGCTCGCTTTTCGAAGTAAGATACGTCGCTCCCAAGTCCATACGGTGATATGCGGGCATTCGGTAACCGTTTCGCTCGGTATAGTACGAAACCGTCTGTCCGTCAATCGTATATTTTCCCGAAGGATAGGTAACCGCATCGCCCGTAGCATAAACCCACGTAGCCGAAACTTTCCATTTCTCGTTGAGTTCATACATTGCCACAATCGACACGTCGTGTCGGCGGTCGTAGCGAACGGGATACCACGTTCCCGAATTGATACCCTGAAACTGTTTCTCAGTTTTCGACAACGAATATGAAACCCAGCCTGTCAAATCGCCAAGATTCTTTTTTACAAACAATTCAAAACCATACGAGCGACTGTGACCATACAACAAAAATGCTTCAAGATTCGCATTGAGAAAAATGTTCGTACCATTCTCATAATCAATCTGATTGCCCATTTTTTTGTAATACACCTCAGCCGAAGTTTCAAACATATTTTCATTGAAATTTCGGAAGTAGCCGAGCGAAACCTGCGAACACGTCTGCGGTTTCACCTTGTTGGAACTTGGCATCCAATAATCCGTCGGCATTGTGACGGTAGAACTTTGGATAAGATGTACAAACTGACACGTGCGTGTATATGCCGCTTTTATTGAGCTCACCTCGTCAATTCTAAAATTTGCACTCACCCGAGGTTCCAAATTCGGATAGTATTTTACTATTTCTCCCCGCTTGTACACCGTGCTGTCAATTATCTCGTGTTCGTCGTTGTACTCGTTTTCAACCGCTGGTCCCAGACGGAAGAAATTTGAGAAACGTATACCATATTGCAATTTTATAACATCTCTAATATTTTGATTATCATCAATATACAAACTTGCTTCAAGAGCCGTCTGTTTTGGTAGCACTATCGGGTTTTCGAGCATTCCCGGTGACAATTCTCCAGGTTGGAAGCGATGCAACGTGACATTATCACCGAAACGGAGCGTGTTGTTTGCCGTACGATATTCAAAATCTTCCTTCCAATTCAAGTCGATAATTCCCGATTTGAGTTTTGCATCGACAATAGCCATATTCAACATCATTTTCGAGTCAAAATGACTGAAAATCAGTGACGAAACCGTCTTAAACCGTTCCGACGGCAAATGAACCAGCGATAGCGACGACGTTATATTTCCCCCGTCCATGCCAAACATATCGCGAAAGAAAAACACGTCGCGACCAATGTAACCCGACAATTCTATCTTGGTTTTCTCGCTCATCACATTGTCGAGTTTGTAATTCACATCGAAAAAATGCAGTTTCGTGCCTTTCATAGAAT
>JAEEQV010000336.1:0-2918 GCA_016285445.1 Bacteroidales bacterium | reverse complement strand
TTCCAGGGAGCTACATTCAGGCCCAAATTGTTCGAGAAAAGAATCTCGTCGTAGTTCAGGAACGCCGGGAAAAAGTCCGTCCATTTCTGGTCGGTACATACCGCCCAAAGCATTTCGCCAAAGCACAGAATAGACAAGCGGTCTTCCCACCATTTCATCAGATTGATGACTTTCGGGTGGTTACGGAATGCGCCAAATCCAAAGTTGCTAATGCCATTGAACAAGAAACTCCTGTCCGGCAAATCGCCCGTATACGGGTAATCCGGAATGGTAATATGAGGTGCCGTCACCACCAGGAACTTGGACAATTTGTCGTATACATAGCTAAAGTCGCTAAACAGGTACGTGTCCGGATCCATGTAGCAAACCGTTTCGTACTGTTTTTGGGTAAAGAAGTATTCTATGCAAAACGGCTTGATACAGGTGCAAAATTCCGTCAAATTGTACTTGAACGACATGTTCGTCCAAAGACGTTCATCGATATTCAAGAATTTCTTTGCGACCAAGACATTCGAGGCGACTTCGGGTTCCTTGCCAGAATCAAATTCGTCGGCGACAACGATAAAAAAATCGACATCGGAATTGTAACGCAGGACAGACTTTTCTAGAGCCTGCGCAAGGCCGATATAGTTCTTGGCACAAATCGTGAAAATACAATTCTTTTTCATTTGATTACCCTAAAGTCTTGATCACCTTCGCAGGCACGCCAGCAACCATTGTATACGGAGGAACATCATGGGTCACCACCGCGTTGGCGGCAACCACAGCCCCGTTGCCAATCGTCACACCGGACAAAATACAGACATTGTCGCAAATCCAAACGTTATCGCCAACGACAACGCCTCCTTTAGACACAAGTGGACGCTTCAACGGATGCATATCCAGCAGAGCCCTGTCAAAAGTTCCGTGAGAATTATCCGATATATAAACTTTTCGACCCGTCAACACATTGTTGCCAATTTTGATAGAATTGCAGGCCGTAATATGGCACTGTTCTCCGATATTGCAATTTTCGCCAATCTCAATCGAAGGCGTAAAGCGCTGGTCTTCAAAGGAATCCCATGCCGTGAGAATTCCGCCATCGAATATTTTTGTACCCTTGCCGATGCTGATATACTGCATTCCCATCAACTGGTGCGGCAACTTGATCAAGCCATCCATTTTTTTAAAGGAAGACCTGAAAAGAACATTCTGCAAGAATATTCTCATCCGGCGAAGCATTACGACAATCGCGTTGCAAATTCTATAAAGGAGTCGCATCAGTTCTTCCCCTTATATTCCTGGATAAACAACTTATACGGATGCATTTGGTCCAAGCTGGTGGTATCGCAAGACATATTGTCCTTGAGGCACTTTCCAAACAGCATCAGCGAAATGCAAAAAACAATAAGGACAATCGTTCTACGGCTAATATTCTGAATCGTATAATCCCTGCAGAAGAGCCATGTCACCGGAATTCCGCCAAAAATCACAAACGGGGTCGCGACTCTCGAAAGCATGGGAATCGGGTAGAACAGGTTGCTGATCATCACGCCGATAATAAAAATCTTCATAAAAGGCGAATCAATCTTTTCGTAATTCAGGCATCGAATCATGACAACCGAGGTCAAGAAAACGATCAACACCAGAATAGGAATCGTCTTGCCCAGCGTATCGGTCATCGACATGTAAACATCCAATCGGCTCGTTGCGGCAAAACCAAACGAAAGATACGTCGAGAAGAACTTTTCTACAGAGAAAAAGTCCGCAATAGCGCCCAACATGAACGAACCGATGGCACCAATGTAAAGCGGACTCTTCGACTTCACGTGAATCATGGTCACCAGCAAAAAGACGGCCGTCACTACGATCGAGTAAGTATGGAAGAATATGGATATGATAATGAACGAAACGACCAGCGGAACCTTCATTCTTGTAAGTTTTCCATTCCAAATGTACAGGAACGCAAGAATGACAAAAGCAAGGCCAATCACCTGCCGGAGGCCCACAAAATAAATCATCGTGCCGTTGACGGCGAAAAAGAAAATAATGGACAGCGGAGGATTGTACGAAAATCTCTTTACGACTAAATACAACGGGCCCATGGTAACGATGGTATTGATAATCATCACCACCAGTCTGGAATTGGTACAATAATCAATAATGTTGCGGTACAAAACGAACAGAACCTCCAAATCACGGGCATCGTAATTGTAAAAAGAGCGCTCCCCCGTCAAATACCTGACATAGTTCAGCGTGTCCGCCCCCACAGAGGGCGCGCGCAAGGCCACAAAGCAGAACGTCGCCCCGAACGCAGCCAACGCAATGTATTTAGAGGGCTTCTTTAAATACGCAACAAAGCAAACAAAAAGGAATAGATAAAAAACAATATAGGGGTAATCAGTCATTTCAGCAAACAAATCCTTTTTATGTCAGATCAGCCTTTAGTGTTTGCAAAGCCTTGTATCGAATAATCAAGAAAACAAAACCTTGGGTTGCACAATAAATCAGTGCCGTATAATACAAGGAATATCTTGTCAGGAACAAAGACAAAACCAGATGAGCGAGGGCCGAGCCGAAGGTAATCTTCATGATTGTCTTGTTCTTCTTGAAAAAGAATAAATAATTACAATAAGCCAAATACAGGCACACGAAAAAGCCGTAAACATTCAACACCAGGAAATACCCGACAGAATCCGCGTATTTCGGCAAGAAAACAGGCACAAGCAAAGAGCAAGCAATCGAAAGAACAATCAACGCCACCACATAAATGGCAATAATATTTCGGCGTTCTTGTTTCAAGCGCAACAGTTTTGTGGGAACATCCATTTCAGAGCTCCCCAAAATCTTGTAAACAGAAACACTGTTCGACTGATTGAACGCATGACCTATCATTACAATAATATTAGAAATATTCAACGCGAAGCTAAAAATACCCA
>JAEEQV010000335.1:0-2928 GCA_016285445.1 Bacteroidales bacterium | reverse complement strand
TGAGGAACATATACACCAGCTTCACCTTGAATAGGTTCTACCAAGAAACCGGCAACTTTGTCACCTTCTTTTTCAAGAACTTTTGCAAGTGCGTCAACATCATCGTAAGGAACCTTGATGAAACCAGGAGTAAGAGGTCCGTAGTTTGCATACGATTCAGGGTCGATTGACATTGATATGATAGAGATGGTTCTTCCGTGGAAGTTACCTTCGCAGCAGATGATTTTTACTTCATCGTTAGGAATACCTTTCTTTACAACACCCCAACGACGAGCAAGTTTCAATGCTGTTTCGTCGCCTTCGGCACCAGTATTCATAGGAAGTAATTTATCGTAACCGAAAAATTTAGTTGCAAATTCTTCGTATTCACCAAGTGTATCGTTGAAAAATGCACGTGAGGTAAGGGAAATTTTTTGTGCTTGGTCAACCATTGCCTTCACGATTTTTGGATGGCAATGTCCTTGATTTACTGCTGAATATGCAGACAGATAATCGTAATAGCGTTTGCCGTCGGTATCCCAAACATATACACCTTCGCCTTTCGCCAAAACTACAGGGAGCGGATGGTAGTTGTGAGCGCCATACTTAAGCTCTCTGTCCATGTAATCTTGCTGAGTCATTGTATTATTATTTATGTATTAAACTTTATTTTTTACGTGCCAAAGGTAGAAATATTTTTCAATTGTTAATCTAAAAAAAAGAGATTGTCCATATCATTTTGAAAAAAATGTATTTGTACTTTTACGTAAGGAGAAATTGTTTTTTTTCATAAAATTCATTTGTCATACAATAAAATTCCGTTATTTTGTTTTATAAAATTATAGACTTTAATATGGAAAATAATAACAATCAACAACAATTGAGCATTGATCTGTCTGCCGATGTGGCAGAAGGGACATATTCTAATTTGGCGATTATTTCACATTCAAATACGGAATTTATCTTAGATTTTGTAAGAATGATGCCAGGAATGCCCAAAGCAAAGGTGATGTCAAGGGTAATATTGACTCCCGAACATGCGAAAAAGCTTTTGAATGCCTTGCAAGAAAATATAGCAAAGTACGAGAAGAATGTCGGGATGATTAAGCAAAACGAGAATTTTACGATAAACAATTTTGGCCCAAATTCAGCTCAGGCATAGTGTATGGAACAACAGGAACTGATATATGGTACGCACGCAATATTGGAAGCGTTACGCGATTGTAAACCTATTGACCAAATTTTGATAAAAAAACAATCTGATAACGAGCAGATTAGAGAGATTATTTATTTGGCACGGAAGCAAAATGTCACTATCAAAAGTGTTCCCATAGAGAAATTAAACAGACTTACGAAAAAGGCTCATCAAGGTATAATTGCTTTTATGTCGCCAATAGAGTTTCAGGATATAGAGCAAATAGTCCCTTCGTTATTTGAAAAGGGCGAAACGCCGTTTCTTGTGATTCTTGACCAAGTATGTGATGTTCGAAATTTTGGTGAGATAACACGTACGTGTGAATGTATGGGTGTTCATGCAATTATTGTTCCTCAAAAAGGAGCAGCACAAATCGGTGCCGATGCGGTAAAGACTTCGGCTGGCGCATTGCTGAAAGTACCCGTTTGTAAAGTTAAGTCTTTGAAGGGGGCAATTGCATATCTCAAAGATTGTGGTATTCAAATTATGTGTGCAGCCGAGAAATTCTCAAAAAATTGTAATGAAGCTGATTTTACCCAACCGTTAGGTTTAGTTTTTGGTGCTGAAGAGGATGGCATTGAGGAATCCATTATTGAAATGGCTGATGGTTGTGTGAAAGTTCCAATGAAAGGTAAGATTTCGTCGTTGAATGTTTCGGTAGCGGCAGGAATGTGTATATATGAAGTATGTCGTCAACGTGACAATTCATAATGGGTAGAAACGGGTTGTCTGGAAATTGTAAAAACTGAATTTTGGTATAGTTATTGCAAGTTTTTTATATCTTTGTATAATTAAATGTTTTTGATATGAAAAAATTAGTTTCAATTTTCGTTGTCGCTTTGCTTTGCTCTTGTGCAATTCCAACGACTTTGACAAACAATTCTCAACAAGAACCAACGACAAACGGCACTACCCCACAGCAGAATTTGCCGAAAAAGCAAGCGAAAAAAACCACAAATAATCAGGCACAACAGGCTTCTGGCACGACAGAAAACAAGCAGGCAAAGAAAACGACAAACAATTCTTCGACTCCTGCTCCTGCACCAGCAAAAAAACAAGCGAAAAAAACTACAAAATAACAGTTTCGCCTTTCTCGCTCATTGTGTGATTGTTGATAACTCGTGAAATCTTCGTCGCGAGTAACGATATTCTTTTTGCGACAAAAAGTACCTTTGTTGTGCAAATAGTAAAGGTGCAAAATGGCTGAAATTAACGAATATACAGAAGAAAATATCAGAACCCTCGAAGGCGTGGAACACATACGCCTTCGTCCGGGTATGTATATCGGTAAACTTGGCGACGGCTCGCATTCCGACGACGGAATCTACGTTCTTGTCAAAGAAGTGATTGACAACTCCATTGACGAATTTCGTATGGGAGCCGGTAAGGTGATTGATGTCGTTGTTAAAGATGGCAAAGTGTCTGTCCGCGACTATGGTCGTGGTATTCCTCTTGGCAAATTGCTTGACTGCGTGTCAATCTTGAATACTGGTGCAAAGTACGATTCTAAGGCGTTCAAAAAATCTGTCGGTTTGAATGGTGTGGGTACCAAGGCAGTCAATGCTCTTTCGTGGAAATTTTCGGCTCAATCGTTCCGTAACGGCGAAACTCGCCGAATAGAGTTCAAACAGGGAAAACTTGTGGCTGATACGGGTGTCGTAAAAGATGACGGAAACAAAGTGCAACAAGGTACTCTCATTGAGTTTGAGCCAGATTCAAGCAAAGGTCTTTTTGAAAATTACGCCTTCCGAGAC
>JAEEQV010000334.1:0-2930 GCA_016285445.1 Bacteroidales bacterium | reverse complement strand
AACGGTGATTTGATTTTCGCCAGCATTTTCAACTACAATGTTTTTATGTGACGAATACACTTTTGCCGTGTTGTTGATGTCGGAAACAGACACATTGTTTTCTAGTTCGGCAATGTTACTGATTGCAAGGGCGAACGGTCCGCTTTCTGCTTTTTGGAACGGAGCGTTTATGTCGATTTCCTTTGGAAGGACAACGCCCACGTAATACGAAATCGTTCCTGGTGCAGGTTCCAAATCACTGTATTCCAATACATCGGCATTAACTTTGTCAATTTCGGTAACTCCGTCATTTGTGATTCTAAAAATTGAGTATGTCAAGAAAGAAAAGCCTTCGTATGGCGTCCAATTCAAGTTGTTTTCCTTGCCAACGCTTTTATTTTTCTGCAAATACATTGTTCTATGACTGGCACTCAATTCAGATTCTTTTCCACAATAGTCGGTTGCGGAAATTTTGTAGCGATACCACGTTTTTAGGCTATTAGCACCTTCGTCAACGAAAATACTTGTTTCGTTGTATTTTACATCGGCCTGTTTCGTATATTCATACGTTTCAGATTGGCGATATATGGAGTAGAAATCCAAAGCTTGTGTTTCTTCTTTCTGCCAAACTACTAAGTTGTACGGCGATTGTTCCTGACTCACTGTAACTAACGCCAGTTCTGGCTGATATTTGAATGATTCAACTACTATTTCGGTTGAATCGCTTGCTTCGCAACCATAGGAGTCGGTTAACGTGATTTTGTATTTGCCTGGTTGCACATCGGAACGTTCCAAGGTAGTGATTTCGTCGTTGTCATCCCAAGTTGCCGTAACAGGTTCGTTGCCGTTTTCGTACGAAATATTGATTTCGCCCACCTCGTGACCACAGATTGCCTGCGTCACTGTTTTGGAAATTACGGGTTTTGTGCTTTCGTCTATTTTCAACGTAATGGTATCAAGTGCTCTACAACCATAACTATCGTCCACAATAATACTATACGTTCCTTGTCTCAAGTCAGATAATGTGGTTGAAGTTTCTTCCTTGGGAGAATTAAAGAGAACTTGAATCTCATCCAAGTAAAATTCAATACTTTCCTTATGCCCATTAACACCGTGACGATAGACCCAATGAAATGCTTGAGGGTCGTTTGGGCCGGACGAAGATAGTTGCATTGGGGTATCCCATAATACAACCACGCGAGTCCATTCCGAATGCGCGGGAACAAGAGCATACACACTGTCATCAACTTTAAACGAGCAACCATCGCCTTTGTGGTAAAACGAGATACCCCAAGCGGTATAAGTATATGGCATACCTCCTTTTATTGGCGCGGTATAGGTAACATTGTCAACGCCAAAGAAGTTGAGAGGAATATACTTTCCTACGATTTTTAAGGAATGATTTGTGTTGTTCACGCCGCCTTCAACCACGCTGGAACCCTCAATTTCGGTGCCGCCGCCCCATGTGCTCCATTCCGATTTTGCCTGGTTGAATGTTCTTAAACCATCCTCAAAGTTGATAAATCTTTGCCAAGATGAAGAATACCATTGATAGGTATATGGTTCAGCCCCCTGGTTTATGTTTGCTGTGATTTCCCCGTTTTCTGTCGTACAAATAGGGTCTTTTGCGTCAAAAGAAATCTGGGGCAATGTGCCATAATCTTTCACCAACCGTATGGTATCTGTTGTCGCACAAGTTTGTGCATCGGTTACGGTTAGGATGTATTCTCCGGCAGGAAGATTTTGACGGTTTGGGTCGGTGCTTCCATCTGCCCACTCATAGGTGCAAGGTTCCACTACATTGGAGACAGAAACAGTAATTTCTCCGTTTTCCGCTTCGCATATTGGGTTTGTCGCTGTCATTTCAATTACGGGTTTGAAAATGTTTTCCTCCTTAGGTAGGAATACTTTATTGTATCCAACACATTCATCATTTTTGTTGGTAACCGTTAATAAATACAAACCAGAAGGAACGTTCTCTAATATATCCTCCTCCGATAATACAATAGATTCTTCATCAAACGAAAGGAGGGATAGTTGGTCAATCCAGAATTCATTTTTATCATTGTCGGTGTTTGTCATGAACACAAACGAACGAATTGGATTTTTGGCAAATAGCAAACTTGACCATGGAATCGTAATTTTTTGCCAATTGTAGCTATAGGGAATATATTCGTATTTTTTTGTCCACAATGTTCCCCCATCGCCGTAGGTTATAGTGAATTTAAGCGGCGTGCCTTTGTGATAGAATGACACACCTGCTACTTTTGATATATCAATATTGGTAGGAATGGAGACTTGAAAATTTGCAATCGTGTCGCGTGAAATAGCCACATGTGCGGAGTGTTCGCTTCCCAATGCTCCTTGGTCATCACTCTGCAATTCTTCAAAATTCGAAAAAATATTTGGATATGCATAATTGTGACTTATCTGCAACACGGGTGTGCCGCCCGAAATAGTTTGATTACTGCTCTCAAAATCCAAAAATAAGGTTTCCGAAGGTGCTTTCCATGAGAAAGTATAATCCGGATTTGCGGCATTGGAATTTACATCTGCGTAAATCACTCCGTTTGACATATCGCAGATAGGCAAAGGCATGCCAGGTTCTGCATTAACGACTGGGGCACTTTCTGCGTTTGCATCCAAATTAATGGACATAGGGATGGAGGAATATCCCAAAGCGTCCATCACAGTAAGTGTGTACACTCCAGCAACCATATTAGTACGCGGATTGTCAAATTTTCCATCATTCCATACGTATGTATATGGTTCAACGCCATTCGTTACTGTAACAGAAATTTCACCCGTTGCCGAAGAACAAATAGGGTTTGTTACTCCAGTTATTCTAACAGAAGGTATTGTTCCGAAAATAGCCGTAAATGTAGCATCTTCAGTAAGAGTGACCGTACGTGGATTATCCTTGTTGCCATCTTCCCATCCTCCAAATTGGT